>CAMCNQ010000024.1 GCA_945875955.1 Limnohabitans sp. Rim8
AAAACCGAAACCCTGAATCGACTCGGCTGAAGTTGATGTTGTTGTAATCACTGCCAGCGGGTGATTTGCTCAAATCTTGGTAATGGTTGAGTTGGGCTTCAGCAAAGGCATTCACATCCCGCTGATTCCCGTAGAGTTTCCAGCCGTCCGGCGTTTTTTTGATCAGTTCAGGTGTTGTGTAGCTGCTGCCTTCCGTATCATTGAAATGGAAATTGACAGCAATGATTTCTGGATCTGCGCTCACACGCAAACGCACTTCAGGTCGCAGGAACTTGGTTTTTTTCCAAGTGTCACTGGATGACGGCGTATTGGAATTAAATTTGTCAGACTTGAATGCTCTGGCCCAGCGTAATGTGAAGTTTTGTCCATTGTGCAAATAGTTTGCATCCGCTATTGAATCGCACGATGCATGAAGCGTTGCTGTCGTCGCGTTGGTCGCCACCATCCGCTGAGCAAAAGGTTCTTTGAAACAATTTTCAAACGCTTGTTGAATATCTTCAAAGCCACTGGTTGTCGTGGTGCTGTCATTTTGGATGGCTGTTGGAGAACCCGACTTGGGAACAACGCCAACGTGGGTCGAGGAAGCACTGCCATCCGCAACAACCGCCATTTTGTTGGTCAAACTGATTTGATCGGTCCTGACTGTCAGATCGAGGTGATCAAGTAACAAGTCGACCCCAGTTCCATTGGCCACAAATGGCGTAGATACAGGGTCGAAACCACCCGTCACAATTTTGTCGGTCAAGGGTTTAACGGTCGACAAAATTTTCTGTTTGGCCTGCTCAATAGCAGCAGGGGTCAATGCCGCCAACTGTTGCGTCGTTAAACTTGTGAGAACCCCAGAGTTATTGACCAATGCGGCCATAGCCGAAGTCAACTGTGTCACATTGGCGGTCTGTGCACCAGTGACTGTTGCCACCAGCGAATACTGAGTCACGGTTCGTTCACCAAGACTCATGACGGCCATGATCTGATATGGACCGACCATACCCGTCAAATCACTGAAGGAATAATTGCCGTCGTCGTCAGCAATGGTTGTTTTTTGAGTGCCGCGTGAATCAGTCAAGGTGATTGCAGCACCCGACAGAGGGGCACCAATGGCCGCAACGCCGGACAAGGAAGGCAAGGCCCCACCCAGTTGAGCCGAACCGCCCCCACCCCCACAAGCCACCACCACCGCTGCCACGGCCAGCAACAGCGCCCACTTCAATGCTTTTTTGAACATGCCAAATCCTTTTACAACAAAGGCTTATTTTGATCTGTCGAAGCCATTGAAAAAAGAATTTTATGTGTAAATTGCGAAAAATACAACAAATACAACAAATACAACAAATACAACAAATACAACTGATACAACTGATACAACAAATAGAACCGATTTACTCTTTGACCGGCAAATCCAATTGCAGTTGTTGGCTGGCCGACTTCAAGGTGGCTTGGCGGGGGGTCAAGGCAACCAGGACCAGGCCGTCTTGCACGGTCTGGCCTACCCGGTAGGCTTTGGGCGCTTGGCCGTCAGCGGCGATCAGGGCGCTGCCTTGGCCGGATGCTGAAGAGATCACGCCCAAGAGTTTGAAGGGGCTGCCGGTGCTGCTGCTTGGGCTGGGCGTGCTGGCGGTGTAGCCCAAAGCACGGGCCACCGAGGCGGTGGCGTCGTAAGCCACGCCAGCAGATGCCGCTGGGCTGGCTATGGCCGGTTGTGCCAGCGGGGTGGCCAGTTGCAAGCCCCAATAGACCATGCTGGCCGCAGCGCCTGCACACAAGAGCAGGGCCATGGCTTTGGGCCACACAAGGGGTGTGGAATCGGTCGTTGATCGGGCAATGGGCATCCACAGATTATGATCCAAGCCATGCATACCATAGCCCTCCCCTCACCACTGCGTCAACGCCGTCAACGCGGCTTCACCCTGATCGAGCTCATGGTCGTGCTGGCCATCATCGGGGTTTTGGCCGCCATGATCGTGCCCAATGTGCTGGGCCGCGCCGACGACGCGCGCGTGACTGCAGCGCGCACCGACGTGAGCAACCTGATGCAGGCACTCAAACTCTACAAGCTGGACAACCAGCGCTATCCCAGCGCCGAGCAAGGCCTCAACGCCTTGATGGCCAAGCCCAGCACCGAACCCGTGCCTGGCAACTGGAAGCCTTATCTGGACAAGCTGCCCAACGACCCCTGGGGCCGTGCCTATGTGTACATGAACCCTGGCCTCAAGGGCGAGGTGGATGTGCTGTCCTTTGGCGCCGACGGCCAATCGGGCGGTGAGGGCAACAATGCAGACATTGGCAGCTGGCAGTAAATCCGCGCGCGGCCGCGCTGGCGGCTTCACCTTGCTGGAGTTGATGGTGGTGGTGGCGGTGATCGCCATCGCCACGGCGGGGGTCAGCCTGTCGCTGCGCGACAGCGCGCAAAGCGCCTTGGAGCGCGATGCCCAGCGCCTGGCCAGTTTGCTGGAAACCGCGCGCGCCCAAGCCCGCGCCAGCGGCGTTCCAGCGCAGTGGCGCCCGACCCCAAAAGGCTTTGTTTTTGAGGGTTTGCCGCGCAGCAACTTGCCCACGCATTGGCTGGCCGAGACCACGCGGGCCAGCGTGTTGGCCCCTGTTTTGTTGGGCCCCGAGCCGCTGATTGGCCCGCAAAAGGTGGCGCTCAGCCATGCCGGTCGAAGCGTGTGGGTGGTGACCGATGGGCTGCGGCCTTTTCGGGTGCAAAACAGCCCAGAGCCGGTGTCGCCATGAAGCAAGGCGGCTTTACCTTGATTGAGGTGTTGGTGTCCTTGGGCATTGTGGCGGTGGCGCTGATGGCCGGCCTGAAAGCCACCGGCTCGCTCAGCCGCAACGCCGAGCGCCAAACCACCAGCATGCTGGGGCAAATTTGCGCCGAAAACGAGCTGATCCGCTTGCGCCTGCTGCGCCAATTGCCCGACACCGGCGAGCGCGAGATCGAATGCCTGCAGGCCGGTCAGGCATTGCAGGTGAGTTTGTCGGTTCGGCCCACGCCCAACCCCAATTTTCGGCGTGTTGATGCCCGCGTCTCAAGCCGTGGCGAATACGTGTTGCAGCTGTCCACCGTGATGGGGCGCAACTGATGGCCCAAGGCCCTTTCCGCCGCAATGGTTTCACCCTGATCGAGGTGCTGGTGGCCATCGGGGTGATGGCTTTGATGGCCTTGATGTCCTGGCGCGGCATTGACGGCATGCTGCGCACCCAAACCGGCTTGCAAGAGCGCAGCGACAGCCTGCGCACCTTGCAAGCGGGCCTGGCCCAGTGGCAAGCCGATCTGGACCAATTGGCAGAATTGCCCGGCACCCCCAGCTGGGACTGGGATGGCCAGGTGCTGCGCTTGACGCGCAGCGCCGCCTTGGGCAGCGATGTGCATGTCACCGCCTGGACCTGGCGCAGCAACGCCGCGCGCGCAGGCGGTGGCGACTGGCAACGCTGGCAATCGGCCCCCTTGCAACAGCGCGGCGACTGGCAGTCGGCTTGGGGCTTGGCCAGCCAATGGGGCCAAACCGCGGACGACAGCACCCGCGCTGGCCAAATCGACATCCACCCCTTGAGCAGCTGGCAGTTGTATGTGCACCGCGGGGGCAGTTGGACCAACCCCTTGTCCAGCGACGCGGTCACGGACGGGGGCAAAAGCACTGACAAGCCCACGGGCCAAAGCACAGGCTCCACGCCACCCGACGCGGTGCGCTTGGTGCTGAACCTGCCCAAGGGCCCAGTGGGCTCGGGCCCGCTCACCCTCGACTGGGTCAGCCCCCGGTTTTCGCAGGCCAAGCCATGAAACACCAACAACGTGGCGCGGCGCTGCTGATGGCGATGTTGACGGTGGCCTTGGTGGCCACCTTGGCGTCGACCGCTTTGTGGCAGCAGTGGCGTCAGGTAGAGATTGAAACCGCCGAGCGCGGGCGCAGCCAAACCGCCTGGATGCTGACCGGTGCCTTTGACTGGACCCGCTTGATCTTGCGCGAAGACGCCCTCTCGGCCCAAGGCAAAGGGGTAGACCATTTGGGCGAGCCCTGGGCTTTGCCGGTTCAGGAGTCCCGTTTGTCGAGCTTTTTGTCGCAAGACCAGCAATGGCAAGTGGGCGACAGCGAGGTGTTTTTATCGGGCCAGATCACCGATGCCCAGTCGCGCATGAACGTGATGAACCTGCTGGAAGACGGCCAGGTGTCTGTGCCTGCGCTGCGGCGCTTTGGCCGCTTGTTTACACGCCTGAACCTGCCCGAGCAAGAACTGCAGACCCTGGTGCGCCAGCTTCAAGCGGCGGTGAAGGCCCAAAACACCACCGCCCCAACGCCCGATGGCGTGCCCTTGATGCCGCAACAAACACGCCAACTGGTTTGGCTGGGGCTGAGCCCGGCCAGCTTGGCTGCATTGGAGAACTTCATCACCGTTTTACCCGCAGCCACGCCGGTGAACTTGAACACCGCCCCAGCCGAGGTGTTGATGGCCTGCTTGCCTGGCCTGGACATGGCCGCAGCCGCGCAGCTGGTCAAGCGGCGTGAACAAGGGCATTGGGCCACGCTCGAAGACGTGCGAAAAGCCTTGGGGCCCCTTGGCCAAGCTGTGCAAGAGCCCTATCACACCTTGCAAAGCCAATACTTTGAAGTGCTGGGCCGCATGCGCATTGACCAGGTGTTGCAACAAGAACGCTCACTGGTTCAGCGCAATGGGCCGCAGGTCAGCCTGGTCTGGCGCGTGCGCAGCGCGGTGCCAGTCACAGACGCGCCCTAAAATAAGCCCTCTATGCGCACCCTGATTGTTCAATTGCCCCTGGGCAAGCCTGCACCCAACTTGGCTTATGCGCACGCCTGGGTTCAGACCGACACGCCAACGCCGGCGCTGGCGCAGCTGTGGGCCACAGCCAGCTTGCTGCCAACGACCGACCGCCAGACCGACGTGGTGGTGGTGGTGCCTGCCTTGGCGCTGTCGTGGCATGCGGTGGAATTGCCCGCTGGCCTGCACAAACAGCCCGCCCGGCTGAAAGCGGCGCTGCAGGGCCTGCTTGAAGAGCGTTTGCTGGATGAGCCAGCCGAGTTGCACCTGGCGCTGCAGCCCAACTGGAAACAAAGCGCACGGCCCTGGGTGGCCGCATGCCAATCTGCGTGGTTGAGCGCCCACTTGCAGGCGCTGGAAGCGGCTGGCCTGACGGTTCACAGGATCGTGCCCGAATTGGCCCCCACCGACGGGGCTTTGCGTTTGCTGGCCTTGGGCGACGCCGAAACCGGCTGGCTGTGGTGCCGCCAAGCCGGTCGCGGTGTTTGGGGTTTGCCTTTGCAGGCTGTTCCTGAGCAGGGCCTGGGCCTGTGGGCCTCGCAGGAAGAACGCGAGCAGGCCGAGTTGCAAGCCGAACCGGCGGCTCTGGCCTTGGCCTCGCAGCGTTTGGGGCTGCAGGCCCGCCTGTTGGCACCGGGCCAACACGTGCTGGCGGCATTGGAGAGTGACTGGGACTTGGCCCAGTTTGGGTTTCAGGCCAATGCCCGCAGCCGCCGCATGAAAAGCTGGCAGCACGCGGCCAGCCAAGGCCTGCACGCGCCTGCCTGGCGGCCTGCGCGCTGGGGCCTGTGGTTGCTGCTGGCCAGCCAATTGGTGGGCCTGAATGTCTGGGCGTGGCAAACCCGTGCCGACTGGCAAGCTCAACAACAGGCCTGGGCCGGCATGCTGAAAGAAAGCTTTCCAAAAACCCAGGTGGTGGTCGATGCGCCCCTGCAAATGGCCCAAGAAGTGGCCCGCTTGCGCCAAGGCGCTGGCCAGCTGACGGCGCAAGACCTGGAGGCCATGCTCAGTGCCGTGGGCCAGGCGCTGCCCACCGGGGTCACGCCGCCGCCGCAGTGGCGCTTCCAAACCGGCCAATTGCAGTGGCCCGACTTCAAGCTCAGTGTCGCGCAGCAAGAGGCGCTGCGCCAAAACCTGGCGGCCAAGGGCTACCTGCTCAAAACCGAGGCCCAAGTGGGCACCATCACCGTGCGTGAGGCCGCCAAATGAGCGAAGCCACAAGCAAGCGCCTTTGGCAGCCGCTGACCGCCGCGGCCAGCGCCAGCTGGCAAAAGCGCACGGCGCGAGAGCGGCAACTGCTCGGTCTGGCGGCGCTGCTGATGCTGCTGGCCGGGTTGTGGCAAATGGCACTCGAGCCAGCCTTGGTCACTTGGCGCGAAGCGCCTGCACGCCAAGCCGCCTTGGACAAGCAAACCCAACAAATGCGGCAACTGCAGGCCCAGGCACAGGCCCTGAAAAAGCCCGCAGCGGTCAGCCGCGCCGAGTCGCTGCGTTGGCTGGAGGCGAACATACCGGCCAGTTTGGGCAGCGACGCCACCTGGCGCATGCAAGGCGAGCGTTTGAATGTGCGTTTGGCCAACACCTCGCCAGAGCAACTGGCCGCTTGGCTGGTGCAGGCCCGCGAGCGCGCCCAGGCCTTGCCGGTGCAAGCCCAGTTGCAGCAAATACCCGCAGCCTCCGCTGGCAGCCGGCCCCCCCTTTCGTCAAAAACCGCCGAAAAAACCGCTGAAACAGCCAACGAAACAAGGCCCAAAACACCGCCCGATGTGGGCGGGCCAGATGTGCGCTGGAGCGGCAGCCTGGTGCTGAGCTTGCCTGGTGAAAGCCGACCATGAAAAACCGCACAGCGCCACACCACAGCCCAGCGCCTTGGGGCTCTGCCGGGCTGGGTGCCTGCCTGGGGCTGTTTGTGGCCCTGTGGTTTTGGGCACCTGCGCACTGGCTGGCTTGGGGCGTGGCCAAGGCCAGCCAAGAGCGGGTGCTGCTGCAGTCGGCCAGGGGCACGCTGTGGTCGGGCTCGGCCCAGCTGGTGCTCAGCGGCGGCCAAGGCAGCCGCGATGAGCAAACCCTGCCAGGGCGTATTCAATGGGACATCACGCCGGGTTGGCTGTCCCTGCATGTGCGTTTGAATGCCGACTGCTGCATGGCCGCAGGCCCGGCACAAGTGCGCATGCAAGCAGGCCTGTCGACCATGGCTGTGCAGGTAGAGGCCAACCGGTCTCAGTGGCCTGCGGCCTTGCTCAGCGGCCTGGGCGCGCCGTGGAACACGCTGCAAGCCCAAGGCCAACTGCATCTGCGCACCGAAGCACTGGGCTTGCAATGGGCCGCTGGCCGACTGCAGGTGCAAGGCTTGGTCGAGATGGAGGCGCACAACATGTCTTCGCGTTTGAGCACCCTCAAACCCATGGGCAGCTACCGCATACAGTTGCGTGGCACACCCGAAGGCAGCCCCACGCCCGAGCTGCAACTGAGCACCTTGCAAGGCCCCTTGCAACTCACAGGCCAGGGCCAATGGGTGGGCGCACGCCTGCGATTTACGGGCGAAGCCAGCGCCGACGAGGGCAGTGAAAGCGCCTTGTCCAACCTGCTCAACATCATTGGCCGCCGTCAAGGCGCGCGCAGCCTGCTCTCTTTAGGATAAACATGTACACGCCCACTTTTTCCGCCCCCAAAAGCCTGTTGGCCATGCTGGTGCTTTTGGCCTGCTGCGGCTTGCCGGTTGTGGCGCAAAGCCCCAACCCCAAACCCCTCTCGGCCAAAGAGCCCGTGTCTTTGAATTTTCAGAACGTCGAGATCGAAGCCGTGGCCCGCACCTTGGCCACCATGTCAGGCCACAACGTGGTGGTGGACCCACGCGTCAAGGGCAGCATGACTTTGTCCAGCACCGTGCCCGTGCCGCCCGCACAGGCCATGCGCCTGTTTGCCCAACAACTGCGCACCCAAGGTTTTGCCTTGATCGAGTCGGCCGGTGTCTACACCGTGACGCCCGAAGCCGAAGCCAAGCTGCAAAGCGGCGCGGTTTCAACCGGGCCTGTGGCATCGGGCAACGGGCAAATCGTGACCCAGATTTTTCAGTTGACCCACGAAAGTGCCAACAACCTGGTGCCTGTGCTGCGCCCGCTGATCAGCCCCAACAACACCATCAATGTGACCACCGGCACGAATGCCTTGGTGATCACCGACTACAGCGACAACATCCAGCGCCTGGGCCGCATCATTGCTGCCCTGGACGTGTCGAATGCGACGGGCGTGGACGTGATTCGCCTGAAGCACGGCATTGCGGCCGACTTGGCGACCATGTTGCAAAGGCTGCTTGATTCGGGCGCGGCCAGCGGTGCGCCTGGGGCGACGCCCCAGGGGGATGGCGCGTTCAAAACCACCGTGCTGGCCGAAACGCGCACCAACTCGCTGATCGTGCGAGCGGCCAACCCGGCCCGCTTGGCCCTCACGCGCTCCTTGGCCGAACAACTGGACGCCCCCAATGCCACAGGCAACGGTGCGGCCAGCGGCAACATCCATGTGGTCTACCTGAAAAACGCCGACGCCACCCAACTGGCCACCACCTTGCGCGCGGCCATGACGGCGCAAGGCAGCACCGCCTTGACGGGCAGCACCACCGGCAACACCACGGCCACGCCACCCAATACCGGCGCGGCGGCAAGACCGGCTGGCAGCACCACCGGCAACCAGCCCTCTACTGGGGGGCAGGTGCAGGCCGACCCGTCCACCAATGCCCTCATCATCACCGCGCCCGAGCCGCAATACCGGCAGCTGCGCGCGGTGATCGACATGCTGGACCAACGCCGTGCGCAGGTCTTTGTGGAGAGCCTGATCGCCGAGGTCAGTGCCGACAAAGCCGCCGAGTTTGGGGTGCAGTGGATGAGTGGCACCGGCACAGGCGGCAATCTGGTGGGCTTGCTGGGCACCAACTTTTCTGTGGGCGGCACCAATTTGCTGAGCCTGGCAGCCAGTGCGGCGGCCGGCAACTACACCCCCTCAACGGGCCTGAATGTGGCCGTGGGCGGCAAACGCAATGGGGCCTTGGCTCTGGGCGCCTTGGCCCGTTTTCTGCAATCCAATGGCGACGCCAATGTGCTGTCAACGCCCAATTTGCTGACGCTGGACAATGAAGAAGCCAAGATCGTCATCGGGCAAAACGTGCCCTTCGTGACCGGCTCCTTCGCCTCTGCCGCCTCGGGCACCACCAACCCGTTCACCACCATTGAGCGCAAAGATGTGGGCCTGACGCTGAGGGTCAGGCCCCAGATCAGCGAAAACGGCTCGATCAAGATGCAGGTGTACCAAGAGGTGAGCAACGTAGACGCCAAATCGATTGGCTCCAAAGACGGGCTGATCACCAACAAGCGCTCCATCGAAACCAATGTGCTGGTCGACGACGGCTCCATCGTGGTGCTGGGGGGTTTGCTGCAAGACGACACCAGCAACAGCCAAGAAAAAGTGCCGGGCCTGGGTGACATTCCCCTGTTTGGCAACCTGTTCAGGTCAGAAGCGCGCAGCCGCAAAAAAACCAATCTGATGGTGTTTTTGCGGCCCGTGGTGGTGCGCGATGGGGCGGCCACAGAAGCTTTGTCACTGGGCCGCTACGAACAAATGCGCCTGAACCAGCAGGGCTTTCAGCCCGTCCCCACCGATGCCTTGCCCCTGCCAGGCTCGGCCGTCATGCCGCCCTTGGGCTCCAGCGTGCCCCGCTTGCTGCCCAGCACACCAGCGCCCAATGCGGGCGCCTCGGCGCCAGCGGTGGCGCAACCCGTCAAGCCCTGAACCGGCCAGGCCTTTGCATGCGACACCCCCTGCCCTACACATTTGCCCGCACGCACCATTTGCTGCTGGAAGACGATGGCCAAGAACTGCGTTTGAGCTGGTGCGAAGACAGCGAACGCTCGGCCCTGTCGGAGGTGACGCGCAAGTTTGCCGAGCAAAGCCTTGCATGGCACAAAACCAGCCGCGCCGAGTTGTCCCGGCAAATCAACCAGGCCTATTCGGGTGGCCAGGCCCATGGCGCGTCCACCGCAGCGGCGGTGATCAACGAAGTCGAGTCCGACGCTGACCTGTCGCGCATGATGCAAGAGCTGCCCGCCGTGGAAGACCTGCTGGAGGCCAGCGACGACGCGCCCATCATCCGCATGCTCAATGCCCTGCTCACCCAGGCCGCACGCGATGGTGCCAGTGACATCCACATCGAGCCTTATGAGCGCTTGTCGAGCGTGCGCTTTCGGGTCGATGGCACGCTGCGCGAGGTGGTGCAACCCAACCGCGCTTTGCATGCGGCGCTGATCTCGCGGCTGAAAATCATGGCCGAGCTCGACATTGCCGAAAAGCGCTTGCCGCAAGACGGGCGCATCAGCTTGCGCCTGGGCTCACGCGCGGTAGATGTGCGGGTGTCCACCCTGCCCAGCGCCCATGGCGAGCGGGCGGTGCTGCGCCTGCTGGACAAAAGCGAGGCGCGCCTGACCTTGGAAGCCGTGGGCATGCAAGGCCGGGTGCTGCAGCAGGTGGACCAGTTGATTGCCCAACCGCATGGGATTTTGCTGGTCACCGGGCCCACTGGCTCGGGCAAAACCACCAGCCTGTATGCCGCGCTGCAGCGCTTGGATGCCACCCGCAACAACATCATGACGGTGGAAGACCCGATTGAATACGAGCTGCCCGGCGTGGGCCAAACCCAGGTCAATGCCAAGATCGATTTGAGCTTTGCCAAAGCGCTGCGCGCCATTTTGCGGCAAGACCCCGATGTGATCATGATCGGTGAAATCCGCGATTTTGAAACCGCCCAGATCGCCATCCAGGCCTCGCTCACCGGGCACTTGGTGCTGGCCACGCTGCACACCAACGACGCGGCCAGCGCCGTGACCCGCCTGACCGACATGGGCGTAGAGCCCTTCTTGCTCAGCTCTTCCTTGCTTGGCGTGTTGGCCCAACGGCTGGTGCGCAAGCGCTGTGTCGTTTGCGCCGGTGCAGGTTGCGACGCCTGCGGCCACACCGGTTACGCCGGGCGCACCGGCGTGTTTGAGTTGTTGGTGGCCAGTGACGAGATCCGCGCCCAAATCCACAACCGGGCGGCCGAGTCTGAGCTGCGGGCCACCGCCTTGCAGCAAGGCATGGTGCTGATGCGCGATGACGGAAAGCGCCTGGTCGATGCCGGCATCTCCAGCGCCGAAGAGCTGCTGCGCGTCACGCGCGACTGAACGCCATGCCGGCTTTCCAATTTGAAGCCCTGCAAGCCGATGGTGCCACGCGCAAAGGCGTGGTCGAGGCCGACAGCAGCCGCGCCGCGCGTGCCCAATTGCGCGCCCAAGGCCTGGTGCCCTTGTCGGTCGAATTGATTGCCTCAGGTGAGGCCCAAACCGCCGCGCAAGGGCCTTGGTGGCAGCGTCCAATTGGCGCATCGCGGGCCTTCAGGGCCAGCCAGCGCAGCGTCTGGATTCGCCAATTGGCGGGGCTGGTGGGCTCTGGCCTGCCTTTGGAGCGCGCCCTGTCGGCTTTGTCCGACGAGGCCGAAGACGAAAAACAGCGCCACCTGATGGCCGCCATCCGCGCCGAAGTGAATGCGGGCAACAGCCTGGGGCGAGCGATGGACCAGTTCCCGAATGAGTTCCCGCCGATTGACCGAGCCGTGATTGCGGCAGGCGAGCAAAGCGGTCACCTGGCCGACGTGCTGCAGCAACTGGCCAACGATTTGGAGGACCAGCAAACCCTGCGCGCCAAGCTCTTGAGCGCAGCCCTTTACCCGGCCATTGTGAGCTTGGTGGCGCTGGCGATTGTGATCTTCTTGGTCACCTCGGTCGTGCCCCAGGTGGCCGGGGTGTTTGCAGGCACAAACCGCCAACTGCCGGCCTTGACCCTGGCCATGCTGGGGCTGAGCGATCTGGTGCGCCATTGGGGCTGGTTGATGCTGCTCACGCTGGCGGCTGCGGGCTTGAGCTTTCGCATGGCCATGCGCCAAGAGGCGCTGCGCCTGCGCTTTGACGCGGCCTGGCTGCGCCTGCCCCTGATTGGGCGCTTGGCCCGGGGCTACAACAGCGCCCGTTTTGCTTCGACCCTGGCCATGCTCACAGCCGCAGGGGTGCCCATACTCAAAGCCTTGCAGGCAGCGGCCGACACCTTGTCCAACCAAGCCCTGCGCGCCGATGCGCTGGAGGCCTTGGTGCGTGTGCGTGAAGGCGCACCGCTGGGCGCGGCCTTGACGCAAAACGGCCGCTTTCCTGGCCTGCTGTCCATGTTTGCCCGTTTGGGCGAACAAACCGGCCAACTGCCCACCATGCTGCAGCGCGCCGCCACCCAGCTGTCGTCCGAAGTGCAGCGCCGCGCCATGGCGCTTGCCACCATACTCGAGCCCCTGCTGATCGTGGCCATGGGCGGCATGGTGATGCTGATCGTGCTGGCGGTGCTGATGCCCATCATGGAGTTGAACCAGTGGGTGAAATAAAAAAACGTGCCCAGTAAAAAAGCCCGCTCAGCGGGCTTTTTTATTGCAAAGGGTGTGCACCACTGCCGGGTTTAGGTTCAATCAGAAGTTGTTGAAAAAGACAGCCGAAGACGGCAAATCGGCATAGCCCCAGGCGCTGTTGATGGTCTCAACGAAAGCCCTGTTGCCAATGGCTTGCTTGGAGCCAGACTCGATGACGCGTTTGACAGCTGCCTTCTGCATTTCTCCCTGATAAACCCCTTTGACGCCTGCGGAATCGGTGACCAAGGCCCAAATGAGTTCAATGCCATAGTACTCGTCCTTTTGCACCTTGTAGATGTCGGGCGCGATCATCCTCATGATGGGTTGACCCTTGACGGTTTCAAAAATCACAGGGGTGCTTTGGATGTACTTTGTAGCATCGTTGGATGTGTCGACAACACAACCTTGATCGATCGTGTTTTTACCCTTGGCCCAAACGATGGCATAGCCCGCGGGTGACGATTGAGTTTCAACAAATTTACCCGCAATGGAGCAGTTTTCCATCCAGATATTGTGGTTCGTGGACTTCATCTGATCTTTGATGAAATTGACCAGTGTGACTTCTGCACTGTTGTTCACGCCGTAGTTGCTCCAACCTCCGTAATACCGAACCACGTTGCCTTGGGTTGAAGCTGCGGCGGTCGCCGTCACAGTGAATGAGTCGGCGTTTATTCTGCTGGCAACTTGGTACACACCATCTACACCTGCGCCAGACTTGAAGTCCAAGATGATTTTAGATCCGGCACTCAGTCCGTGGTTGATCGCATTCACCGTGATCGTCGTGCCCGTTTGTTGGTAGCTGTAAACCGCATTGGGCCCGCTGTCCACACCCCACACCCGGTAACGATCGGCCACACTGGTGATGCTGAAATCATTTGAGAAAGCGCCCTGAGGGAATTTCAGGCTGGGGTTTAAACAGGTTTTGAAAAACGTGTTTTTGTTGGCCGTGGTGCAAAAACCCGCTTCTTCCACGGTTTTACCTTCCCAGCCGGTGATTTTTCCGCAGATCTCTTCGGTCCGATCGTCGGTGGTGATCACAAAGCAATTGTCTTTACGGGTCACGTCGGAAATGCCCGCGTTGTTTTCCTTGACCCAACCTCTGTCACTCAGGAAAAAGTCCGGTGCCCATTGGTAGGTTTTTTCATAGCCACCCCCTAGCGTTTTGATCGCCCAATTGGGGTCAGGACTGTAAAACTTGGTTCCGTCGCTGTTTTGTTTGACACCGCCCAGTTGAGGCGCTGGTCCCTTGAAATATTGAGATGATTCGGGGGTCTTGCCATCGCCAAAATAGTTTCCGGCTTTGATGCTCAGTATGTACATGCCCTTTTGGATGTAAGCCCCTGGATCTTCCCAAGCCGTTGACGCAGGCGTTGCAACCACTTTGACAATGTCTTGAATGTTGCCGGTGATAACCTGTGCGGTATTGGTTTTGAATTGCGCCACGGTGACTGCCAATTTGCCTTCAGAACTGATGTTTTTGGCCAACTCTGAATTCACCGAGGCCACGGACTGCTTGATGGCTTCCGCCGTATTGGACTTGCCAGAACTGCCCGTTGCAGCCCTGAATTCTGCGTTGTCTTTCATGGACGCTTGCGCATCGGCCAATGCCAAAGTCACGGCTTTCGCAATCACCGCCAAATCGGTGTTGCCCTTGCTTGCGTCTTTGTAGTCATTGGTCACCAGACTCACATTGGCAGGAATATTGGCAGCCAGTTGGGCGCGCGTTTCAGCCTGTTCCACTGACAGAGATTTACCTTCTTCTTTGGCCATGATCTGCTGGTGTGACACCAAGGTGGACATGGGCGTGATGGTTTGCGGTGCACTGGCGGGTGTCAGCAGGGACACGGCGTTTCTTCCCGCCTCGGCAAAGGTTTTTCCATCGTCGTCCTCGTCCATCGAATCTGCAGTTGCTTCTGCAATGATGTGCAGCGCCGCGACGTCACGCGTGCCCGTGTAAACAAAGCTGTAGCTGCCATTGACTCCGCTCCTCACGGTGTAAGGCGCTTCTTCCTGTCCAAGACCGTCATCGCACTTCAAGTTGGCGTTCAGGTCAAGGCATACCTTGGCGTTCTTGATGTAGCCGTCGATGACTTTTCCGCTCATGGTGGTGGTCACTGAAAGGCCACCGCCTCCACTGCCGCCCCCGCAAGCTGCCAAGCCAAGTGCGAACAAATATATTAATTTATTTAGTTTCATGATTTTTGCCATATTTATCAATTTCTAATTTATACCATTGAAAATGCTATTAACGATAATTTTTTGATTTGCGGTGCATGTAACATCCACATGAAAATGCCTCACCCCGAGGGACATGCTTTTTTCCGATCTGGAGCCACCATGCCCGTCTCTCTCGAAGGTCAACTTGTTGTGGCGATTTCGTCGCGGGCCTTGTTCGACTTTGAAGAAGAAAACCGACTGTTTGAGCAAGGCGATGACCGTGCTTACATGAAGCTGCAGCTGGAGCGGCTAGAGGCCCCGGCCAAGCCCGGTGTGGCTTTTTCTTTGGTGCGCAAGCTGCTGGCCTTCAATGACGCCCAAGCCCAGCGCGTGGAGGTGGTGATCTTGTCGCGCAACGACCCGGTTTCGGGCATGCGGGTGTTTCGCTCGGCACAGCACTATGGCTTGGCCATCCAACGCGGCAGCTTCACGCGGGGCCAGCCGCCTTGGCGCTATTTGAAGCCGCTGAATGCCAACCTGTTTTTGTCGACCCATTTGTCGGATGTGCGTGCGGCCTTGGGCGCAGGCGTGCCGGCGGCCCAGGTTTATCCGCATTCGGCCTTGGCGTCTGAAGCGCATCCGCATGAGGTGCGCATCGCTTTTGACGGTGACGCGGTGCTGTTTTCCGACGAGGCCGAGCGGGTGTTTCAGGCCCAGGGTTTGTCGGCCTTTCAGGCCCACGAACGGGCCAAAGCCAGCCAACCTTTGTTGGCCGGGCCTTTCAAGCCATTGCTGGCCGCCCTGCAGCGCTTGCAGCAAGAAGGCACGCCCGCCATGCGCATTCGCACCGCCTTGGTCACCGCCCGCAGCGCGCCCGCGCATGAGCGCGCCATTCGCACGCTGATGGACTGGAACATCGAGGTGGACGAGGCCATGTTTTTGGGCGGCTTGCCCAAGGGCGAGTTTTTGCGTGAGTTTGAGCCCGACTTTTTCTTTGACGACCAAACCGGCCACATCGAATCGGCGGCCCGGCATGTGCCTTCTGGCCATGTGGCCTCGGGTGTGTCCAACCCCGGTTGACCGGCTTGAGTCTGCACCCCAGGGGCAGTGGCGGGCACTGCCAAACGGGTGTCAATAAATGGGCATCAATAAACGGGCGTCATTAAACGGGCATCAATTGGCGGCCACCACCCGGCGGCTTTCGCGGCGCGCAATCCACACCGTGGCCCCCATGATCACCAGCGCACCCAGCCAGGTGGACTGGCTGGGCACATCGCTGAACACCAGCCAACCGAGCATGGAAGCCCAGACCAAGTCCAAAAAGCGCAGCGACTGGGTGGCCGAGATCTCTACCATGGACAAGGCCTTGGTCAGGCAGTAATGGGCCAAGCTGCCCAAGACCCCGGTGGCTGCGAACCCCAGCCACTGGTACGCCGTGGGCATTTGCCAATGCGGCAAAGCCATGGGCAGGCTGAGCAAGGCCACGGTGAGGGCTTGCCACAGCACAATCACGCCGGGTTTTTCATAGCGGGTCAAAGCCTTGGTGATGAGGAATGAGGCGGCAAACACCGGCGACGAGGCCAGCATGACCAAGTTGTACCAACCGCCATCGCCCGACATCTTGGGCAAAACCACCACCAGCACACCGGCAAAGCCAATGGTGGCGGCAATCCAGCGGTCTTTGCGCATGGGTTCGCCCAGAAACCAGGCGGCGCCGATCATGATGAAAATCGGCCCGGTGAAACCAATGGCCGTCATGTCGGCCAAGGGGATTTGGGGCAAGGCGGTGAACCACAAAATCAAGGCCAGGGTGTGCACGCCCCCACGCCAAAATTGACCCGCCATGTTGATCGGCATGTAGCTGCGCCAGCCGTCACGCATGACCCAAGGCAAGATCACCAGCAAGCCAAAAAAATAGCGCAAAAACTGCGATTGGTAGACGTCCAGGTGCAGGGTCAATTGCCGGGCAATGGCGTTCAGCATGGAAAACAAAAATCCCCCCAACACCATCCACACCATGCCGCGCACAGACACAGGCCAGGCGGCAAACACCCTTGAGCCACGCCGGTGGCCCAGACGCCAGGCCAGGGGCGTTGAAAAAAATGGTTTGCGCGGCTTCATGCCCAGACGCCACAAAAAAGGAAGTTCACCTGTCCATCTTAGACGGCGTCCTGAAAACCACAGGTCGCCAGCGTTACGGGACCATGGCGCCCTCGGGCAATGGGAAAAGATGAAACCACAGGCCTTGGCTTGTTGACGCCCAGTGTCGCCAACATCACGCGCACCGGGTGGTCAATGGCCAGCGACCGCCCATGAAAAGGCCCCGTCGTGCGAGGCCTTTGGGTGGCGCTTGAGCCTTGTGTTGGCCAGCCGTTCTGGCCAGCGGTTTAGGCCAGCGGAATCAGGTCGCGCTGTTTTGCAAAACGGCAATGCGCTCTTCGAGCGGGGGGTGGGTGCTGAACAGCTGCCCTATGCCCCCGGCAATGCCCATGGCCGCCATGCTTTTGGGCAGCTCGGCGGTGTGCACCCCACCCAAGCGGGCCAGGGCGTTGATCATGGGCTGCTTGCGCCCCATGAGTTTGGCGGCACCCGCATCGGCGCGAAACTCGCGCTGGCGGCTGAACCAGGCCACGATCATGGCGGCGGCAAAGCCCAAGATGATGTCCATCACGATGGTGGTGACGTAGTAGCCGATGCCGGGGCCGGTGTTTTCGCTGTCGCCCTTGCGCAAAAAGCTGTCCACCGCGTAGCCCACGATGCGGGAGATGAAGACCACAAAGGTGTTCATCACGCCCTGGATCAAGGTCATGGTGACCATGTCGCCGTTGGCGATGTGGGCCACTTCGTGGCCAATCACGGCCTCGATTTCTTCGTGCGTCATATTTTGCAGCAGGCCCGTTGAGACCGCCACCAAGGCCGAGTCGCGAAAAGCCCCGGTGGCAAAGGCATTGGGGTCGCCCGGGAAAATGCCCACTTCGGGCATGCCGATACCCGCTTTATCGGCGAACTTGCGCACGGTCTCGACAATCCAGGCCTCATCGGCGTTGGCCGGCTCCTTGATGATTTGCACACCCGAGGTCCACTTGGCCATGGGTTTGCTGATGAGCAAAGAGATGATCGCGCCCCCAAAGCCCATGATCAGCGAAAAGCCGAGCAAGGCACCCAGGTCCAGGCCATTGGCCGTCAAAAAGCGGTTGACACCCAACAAGTTGGCGACGATACCCAGCACCACCACAACGGCCAGGTTGGTCATGACAAACAAGAAAATACGTTTCATGGAGAGTTTCTGTGACACCCGAATACGCGGGCACGCAAGTCGAATATTAGGGGCTAGCGGGTCAAAATCAAGGGGCCAGCCAGATGACCTGAATGGCGTACGGTTTTTAAGCCGCCGACTTCAAGCGGCGAGGCCGAAAGACGCTGGCATCGGCATAAAAGTTCGGTGCTTGGTTGGCCGCCCACCAACCCGGCACGCCCAACACGGGCAAAGGGCTAAAGGGTTTGCGCGAAAGTTTGTGCACCGACAAATCTTGCGCCAGCCAAGCGTCCATGTCGGCGGGCTTGACCGACTCGGGCACACGCCACAAATGCGCGGTGATCGATTTGTAGGGCTGCACCAATTTCTCAAGCGCCGCATGGCCAAAGGTCCACAGGCGGGTGTGGGCCCAGGCGCTGCGCTGGTCCACAAAGGCATGCCGCCAGCGGTGCTCGCTCAATGACGTCCACAGGGCATCCGAGGTCTGAATCAGGAGCGCGTTTTCATCGAACACGGTGGCCGCATCGCGCACCGGTCCGCGCACCTGGCCCACGCCATCGCGTGCAATTTCATGGGCCTGCAGCCGGTTCAAACGCTTTTTGGCCAGCGGGAAGTGCATCCAGCACAGGGCATTGAAGAAGTCATGCAGGCCTTCGCGGGTGGGCACTTGAGCGGTGGCTGCGATGAAGTCTTCATAAGCCTGGCCTTCAGGCAAATCGGTTTGGGGCACAAACTGCACAGGGGCGCAAGCCGCTTCGTTGAGCGCCTGGGCCTGGGCAAGGCCGGCCAAGACCCGTTGCGCGATGGGCTGACCCAGGCGACGCCAATCGGCCAACCAGGGGGCGGTCCAATCGATGTCGGCCACGCCCAAACCGCTGCCCAGGCTGCAGCGGGGGCTTTGCACACCCTTGCGGTCTTGCTTGGCAGCAGCGCTGTGAAGCGGCGGAATGCCCACGCCCAGTTTCAGCCCGCCACCAAACGCCAAGGCAGGCTTTCACCTGAGCGCAAGGGTTTGAGCTCGGCCTCGCCATAGGCAAAGTGCTCGGGGGGGGTCCAGCTTTCGCGGCGCAGCGTGACGGTGCCGCTGTTGCGCGGCAAGCCATAAAAATCGGCCCCGTTGAAACTGGCAAAGGCTTCGAGTTGGCCCAAAGCCCCGGCTTGATCAAAGGCTTCGGCGTACATCTCTAGGGCCGCGTGGGCGGTGTAACAACCGGCGCAGCCCGTGGCGTGTTCTTTCAGGTGGGTGGCGTGGGGTGCGCTGTCGGTGCCCAAAAAGAAACGCGGGTTGCCCGAGGTGGCGGCTTGGACCAGGGCCAGTCTGTGGCTCTCTCGCTTGAGCACCGGCAGGCAGTAGTAGTGCGGGCGAATGCCGCCGGTGAAGATGGCGTTGCGGTTGTACAGCAGGTGGTGGGCGGTGATGGTGGCGCCCAGATACGCGTCACCATCGGCCACGTATTGCGCGGCTTGCGAGGTGGTGATGTGCTCCATCACGATTTTCAGTTCGGGGAAATCGCGGCGCAGGGGTTTGAGCTGCTGCTCGATGAAGACGGCTTCGCGGTCGAACAGGTCGATGTCGGAAGAGGTGACTTCACCATGCAGCAGCAGCAGCAGGCCTTCGCGTTGCATGGCTTGCAGCACGGGGTAAATTTTTCGCAGATCGGTCACGCCCGCGTCGCTGTTGGTGGTGGCCCCCGCAGGGTAGAGCTTGCAGGCCACCACGCCCGCGGCCTTGGCGCGGGCGATTTCTGCCGGGGCCAGGTTGTCGGTGAGGTAGAGCGTCATCAAAGGCTCAAAAGCCAGCCCCTGGGGCACAGCCGCCAAAATGCGGGCTTTGTAGGCCAGTGCCTGCTCGGCCGTGGTCACAGGGGGTTTGAGGTTGGGCATGATCACAGCGCGGCCAAACTGGGCTGCCGTGTGCGGCACCACGACGTTCAGGGCATCGCCATCGCGCACATGCAGGTGCCAGTCATCGGGGCGGGTGAGGGTGATTTCTTGGGTCATGGGCCGTATTGTCTCAAACCTGTGGCTTTTGTTTTGGCTTGGCTGGGCTCAGGCGATCTGATTTTCTTGTTGCCAGAGGTTGGCATGAGAGATGAGCCAGCACGAGGAGAGAAAGCAAGCCCACCGATACCGCCTAAAACGAGTGTGGCGTTCAATGAATGGGGCGAGCGAAGCAATGCCCAGTAAGGACTGCATGCCGTTCAGGCAGGGCTGAGCAGCAGCGGGCGGATCAGGGCGGGTGCTTGTCTGAGCGAAGCGAGTTTGCACACGACCCCGCCCACTGCGAGCAGCGCAAGGCACCCGAAAGGCCCTGACTGCGGCTCGCCTTTATTTGCTTACTTTATTTGGCGAAGCAAAGAAAGTGAGTGCGCCGCCGGGCGCAATCCCGGCCAACGCCCAACAAAAAAAACCAGATAAATCGTAATCTGACCCCAATTAAAATAATTGTGATCTGACCCCAATTGACTCAGTGGCCCAAGATTTTGGACAAGAAGTCTTGCGCCCG
>CAMCNQ010000025.1 GCA_945875955.1 Limnohabitans sp. Rim8
TTGCCCTTGTGCGGGTCGATGCTGGCAAAGGCGATCATCATGTCGCTGTTTTCGCGCGCGGCCTTGGCAATTTCTTCGTGGGGTATGCGGCGGCGGCCCAATTGCGACTCGCTGTCCACCGTGAACATGACCAGGCCGATTTTGCGTTCGCGGTAATAGGCCACGGTCTCTTCAATGGTGGGTCGGCGGTTGCTGCCAAAGAACTTGTCCGCAGCCCGGTCGTATTCCTCGCCGTAGTTGTCAAACGGGTTCCAGCAGCTCACTTCGGCATGGGTGTGGATGTCAATCGCGATCAGGTCTTCGTGTTTCATGGGGCTCCAAGCTCAATCAAAAGGACAGACGAACCATAGCCGATGTCGTCTGAAAAAAAACGCCGCGCAGCAAAAAGGCGCTTGACACCTTGGGCCAACGCCTAGGGTAAACACCATGAAGGAATGCCCCTCAGCCGCGCACAATATGGTTATCAATAATAACCTTCTTGGCCTGCAGGTCAAGTCCTTTGAGCGACGCTTGCCATGAACCCACTGAACCAACCCATCATTGACCGTGCCTTGGCCAACGGCGTCGCCCTGGAGATGCAAGGCGCTGTCGCCGTGGTGCGACTGAGCCGCCCGGCCAAGCGCAACGCCCTGAACGATGGCCTGGTTGAAGCCCTGCGCGATGTCTTTCAAAACCTGCCGCCTGAGGCCCGCGCGGCCGTGATCCACGGCGAAGGCGAGCACTTTTGCGCCGGACTGGATTTGTCCGAACTCAAAGAGCGCGACGCCAGCGAAGGCATTCACCACTCGCGGGGCTGGCATGTGGCCTTGAACGCGGTTGAACAAGGGCGTGTGCCCGTGGTGGCGGCCTTGCACGGCGCCGTGGTCGGCGGCGGTTTGGAGCTGGCCTCTGCCTGCCACATCCGCGTGGCCGACGACAGCACTTTCTACGCCCTGCCCGAAGGCACGCGCGGTATTTTTGTGGGCGGCGGCGGCTCAGTGCGGGTGCCCAAACTGATTGGCGCAGCCCGCATGACCGACATGATGCTCACCGGCCGGGTTTACAACGCGGTGGACGGCGAGCGCGTGGGTTTTGCCCAATACCTGGTGCCCACCGGCGGGGCCTTGGCCAAAGCCATTGAGCTGGCCAGCCGCATTGCCACCAATGCGCCCATGACCAACTTCGCCTTGACGCATGCGCTGCCGCGCATCGCCGAACAACCGGCTGACCATGGGCTGTTCACCGAGGCCCTGATGGCCTCCATTGCCCAGGCCGCGCCCGAGGCCAAGTCCCGCGTGCGGGCCTTTTTGGAAGGCAAAGCCGCCAAAGTCCAAAAAGCCGATTGAAAACCGCTGCAGGAGAGCCCCATGAACGCCCCCCAATTTCGCCCCCTGAAGTTTGGCGTCACCCGCGTTGAACTGCGCAGCAGCGGGCCTGATACGCAGTACCTGAAGGCCGAGCAAAGTCTGAACGCGTTTCCCCAGCGCATGACCGACCGCCTGCAGCACTGGGCGCAAACCACCCCCGAGCACAGCTTCATGGCGCGGCGCACGCTACAGGCCGATGGCACGCGGGGCGACTGGCAGCACATCAGCTACGCACACGCTTGGCGCACCGCGCGCAGCATTGCCCAAGCCTTGATCGAACGCGGCCTGAGCGCCGAGCGCCCGGTGGTCATCTTGAGCGAAAACAGCCTTGAACACGCCTTGCTGGCCTTGGGCTGCATGCTGGCCGGTGTGCCCTTTGTGCCCACCTCGCCGCCCTACTCGCTGGTCAGCGTGGACTACGACAAGCTCAAACATGTGCTCAAAACCGTGACACCGGGCCTGGTGTTTGCGTCTGACGCGCGTTACGCCAAAGCCATCGCCGCCACCGTGAGCGCCGAGCTGGAAGTGGTCATGGCCGAAGGCAATATTGAGGGCCGCGCCGTGACCCCCTTCGACAGCCTGTGTGCCACCCCCGAAACCCCCGCCGTGGACGCCGCCATGGCCGCCACCGGGCCGGACACGATCGTCAAATTTTTGTTCACCAGCGGCTCCACCAAGATGCCCAAAGCGGTCATCAACACGCAGCGCCTGTGGTGCGCCAACCAACAGCAAATGGCCCAGTCCATGCCGGTGCTGGCCGAACAAGCCTTGGTGCTGGTCGACTGGCTGCCTTGGAACCACACCTTTGGTGGCAACCACAACTTCGGCATGGTGGTGTTTCACGGGGGCACTTTGTACATCGACGACGGCAAGCCCACACCCGCCTTGATTCACGAGACCTTGCGCAACCTGCGCGAAATCGCCCCCACGGTCTACTTCAATGTGCCCACCGGCTTTGAGGCGATTGCCAACGCCATGAAAAGCGATGACCAACTGCGCAAAACCCTGTTGTCGCGGGTGCAGATGTTCTTCTACGCCGGTGCCGCCTTGGCCCAACCCATTTGGGACAGCCTGTACGAATCGCAAGAGCGCGAGGTGGGCGAGCGCATCGTCATGGGCACGGGCCTGGGCATGACCGAGTCCGGGCCATTTGGCATCTTCGTGACCAATCCCTTTGTGCAAGCGGGCGACCTGGGCGTTCCCGCCCCGGGTCTTGAGCTCAAACTGGTGCAAATGCAAGGCAAAACCGAGGTTCGCTACCGCGGCCCCAACATCACACCGGGCTACTGGCGCAACCCGCAAGAGACCGCCGATGCGTTTGACGAAGAAGGTTTTTTCAAAACCGGCGACGCCGTGCAGTGGATAGACCAGGCCAAAATGCACCTGGGCCTGAAGTTCGATGGCCGCATTGCCGAAGACTTCAAACTCGCCACCGGCACCTTTGTCAGCGTGGGCCCCTTGCGCAGCAAAATCATCGCCGCAGGTACCCCCTATATCCAAGATGTGGTGCTCACCGGCATCAACCTCAAAGAAGTCGGTGCCATGGTCTTCCCCACAGCCGCAGTGCGCGCCCTGAGCGGCCTGGGCGCCGAGGCCAGCCTGTCAGAGGTGCTGAGCTCGGCACCCGTGCTGGCCCAATTCCAAGACATCGTCAACACCTTGGCCAAAACCGCCACCGGCAGCGCCAGCCGCGTGGCACGCCTGTGCCTGCTCAGCGAACCGCCCACCATAGACAAAGGCGAGATCACCGACAAAGGCTCGATCAACCAACGCTCGGTGCTGAACCACCGCGCCGACACCGTGACCGCCTTGCACGCCGACACGCTGGACAACATTGTGAAACCCCAATGACCAGCACCAGGCGACAGTCCGCAAGCGACACCAACACCGCCTCGCTTTGTTGTAGGCGCTTGCCTGCAAGCAATTGGCCGTGGACCCACTCACGCCTTACAGCCAACAGGCTGACCGCGCCAGAACAGGCATTCGCCAGCAGGCTGGCTCTTACAGAAAACCAGCGCGGTGCAAAACACCTGCACGGCATCGCATACGCAACACACGCAAGGAATTGACAATGAACATCCAAGGACAAGCGGCTTTGGTCACCGGTGGTGGCTCTGGGTTGGGCGAGGCCACTGCTCGCGAACTGGCTCGGTTGGGGGCCAAGGTGGCTGTGCTCGACCTCAACATGGACAACGCCGAACGCGTGGCCAAAGACCTTGGCGCGCAGTATGGAGACGGCTTTGCCGTGGCGGTGCATTGCAACGTGAGCGATGCAGACAGCATGGCCCAAGCGATTGAAACTGCAGCGGCCGCCCATGGCCCAGCGCGCATACTGATGCAGATCGCCGGCATTGGCACGGCCAAACGGGTGGTTGGCCGAGACGGCAAGGCCGCACCCTTGGAGGAGTTCGCCAAAGTGATCAACGTGAACCTGATCGGCACCTACAACGCAGCGCGCTTGTTTGCCGCCGCCTGCGCCCAGCTTGAACCTTTGGAAGATGGCGCGCGCGGCGTGATGGTGTTCACCGCTTCGGTGGCCGCCTTTGACGGCCAGGTGGGCCAGCAGGCCTACAGCGCCTCCAAGGCCGGTGTGGTGGGCATGACCCTGCCCATGGCGCGCGACTTGGCGCAGCATGGCATTCGCGTCTGCACGATTGCCCCCGGCCTGTTCAAAACCCCTTTGCTGGCCAGTTTGCCCGAGCCGGTGCAGCACTCGCTGGCGGCCAGCATTCCCTTTCCTGCGCGTCTGGGCAAGCCCAGCGAATTTGCCGAGTTGGCCTGCCACATCGTGCACAACGACCACCTGAACGGCGAAGTGATTCGCCTGGACGGTGCCTTGCGCATGGCCCCACGCTGAATGCACCCCATGCGCAAAACCGTTGTCTACGAAGTGCAGGTGATGTTTGGCGATTGCGACCCGGCCGGCATCGTCTTCTTTCCCAATTTTTCCAAGTGGATGGATGCGTCTTCGTTGAACTTTTTCATGCAATGCGGTGTTCTGCCCTGGCGCGAACTGGTCAAGACACGCGGCATCATCGGCACCCCCTTGTTGGAAATCAACACCAAGTTCATACGCCCAGCCACTTATGGCGAGACCATCCAGGTGCACACCAGTGTGCAGGAGTGGCGTGACAAGGTGTTTGTGCACAAGCACGTGGTCATGCGCGGCGACACCATGCTGTGCGAAGGCACCGAAGTGCGGGCCTTTTGCATCAAGCACCCCGACGACCCCGACCGCATCAAAGCCATCCCGGTGCCGCCCGACATTCTGGCCTTGTGCCGCTGAACGGTTTTTCTTCTTCCTTTTTCCCTCTCGATTTTTTTCACCAACCCTAAGGAGACATTCATGAAACTCAAAAAAACCCTGCTGGCCTTGGCCATCACTGCCGTGACCAGCACCGCTGCGCTGGCCGACATCAAAATCGGCGTGAGCTTGGCCCTGACCGGCCCCGGCTCTGGCCTGGGCATTCCCATGCAAAAACAGCTGAACCTGTTTCCCAAAACCATCGCGGGTGAAAAGGTCGAACTGATCATCCTCGACGACGCTTCGGACCCCGGAAAAGCCGCTGCCAATGCGCGCCGCTTTGTCACCGAAGACAAAGTCGACCTGATTTTTGGCTCTTGCCTGACCCCCACCTCTTCGGCCATCGTCCCGATTGCCTTTGACGCCAAGACCGCACAAATTTCGGGTGCCCCCATCGCGCCCCAGGGCGACAAGGAAATGATCGTGTTCCGCCTGCCCCAAGGCTTCGATGTGATGGGCCACGCCGTGGTGCAGCACATGAAAAACAACGGTGTCAAAACCGTGGGCTTCCTCGGTTATGCCGATGGCTATGGCCAAGGCTGGTTGGCCAGCATGGGCCCCATGCTTGAAAAAGAAGGCCTGAAGATGGTCGGTACAGAGCGCTTTGCCCGCACCGACACCAGCGTGACACCGCAAGCCCTGAAACTGACCTCGACCAACCCCGATGCGGTCTTGGTGGTGGCCTCCGGTTCGGGCGCGGCCATGCCGCAACTGGCCTTGGCCGAGCGTGGTTACAAAGGCAAGGTCTACCAAACCCACGCTGCGGCCACGCCCGACCTGATGCGCATTGGTGGCAAAACCGTGGAAGGCACGTATGTGGTGTCTGGCCCGGCTTTGCTGGGCGACCAATTGGCCGACAGCCACCCCTCCAAAAAGCAGGCCCTGAATTTCGTGGCCAACTTTGAAAAGGCCAATGGCCCCAACACACGCAACCAGTTTGCGGGCCACTCTTACGACTTCCAGATCGCCATGGAAAAAGCCATCCCCATGGCCCTGAAAAAAGCCAAGCCCGGCAGCGCCGAGTTCCGCATGGCCATGCGTGACAGCTTGGAGACCATGGGCCGCACTGTGTTTGCCCACGGCGTGATGAACTGGACCGCCAAGGACCACGAAGGCTATACCCTGGAAACCGGCGTCATGACCAAAGTGGTCGATGGCAAGTTCAAGGTCGAATAAGCCTTTGCTGCAAAGCCCTGCGCCAGACTGTGCACATGCACGGTCTGGCGTTCAGAGCTTGCATGCCTAACCGCTGGGGCCGTTTGGCCTGCGCTGATTTTTCTTGTCCTCTGACATTCCAAGGCTCACTATGGACTTCTCGATTGCCAGCATCTTGCTGCTTGATGGCGTGACCAACGGCGCCATCTATGCCCTGCTGGGTTTGGCCACGGTGCTGGTGTTCACCGTCACCCGAATCATCTTCATTCCCCAAGGCGAGTTTGTGGCCTATGGGGCATTGACGCTGGCCATGCTGCAAACCGGCAAAATCCCGGGCACGGTGTGGTTGCTGGTGATATTGGCCGGGGTCGCCGCCTTGATGGAAGGCCTGGCCCGCTGGCGATTGAACCAACAGCTGGCGTCTGCCCTGATGGCCATGGCCAAGACCTTGGCTTTTCCACTGGCCATTGCCGGTGTGGCTGTGTGGGCCGCTCCTCAACAATTTCCCATGGGCGTTCAAGCCCTGCTCAGCGTGGCCATCGTGACCGCTTTCGGCCCCTTGGTTTACCGCGTGGCCTACCAGTCGCTCGAATCGGCCACGCCCTTGGTGCTGCTGATCGTCTCGGTGGGCGTGCACTTCGCCATGACCGGACTGGGGCTGCTGTTTTTCGGGGCCGAGGGCTTTCGCAACCCGAGTTTCTGGGATGCGCGTTTCCCCTTGGGGCCCGTTACCTTGTCGGGGCAAATGGTCATCACCTTTGTGGTCTCGCTGGCCTTGATCGTGATGCTGTGGCTGTACTTTGAACGCTCCTTGCGCGGCAAGGCCTTGCGCGCCACCGCCGTCAACCGCACTGGCGCTCGGCTGATGGGCATCTCCAGCCACAGCGCGGGCCAACTGACCTTCTTCTTGGCGGCCTTGATTGGGGCTTTGTCGGGCCTGTTGATCGGCCCCAGCACCACGGTGTTTTACGACTCGGGCTTTTTGATTGGCCTCAAAGGTTTTGTGGCCGCCGTCATGGCCGGTTTGGCCAGCTACCCCGGCGCCTTGGTGGGCGCATTGTTCGTGGGCACCGTGGAATCCTTTGGTGCCTTCTGGGCCAGCGCGTTCAAAGAGGTGATTGTCTTCACCTTGATCTTGCCCGTTTTGCTGGTGCGCTCCTTGCGTGGCGGTCACTCAGACGAGGAGCATTGAGATGAACAAAAACAATTGGCATCTGTGGCTGCTGGCGGCCGCCATTGCCTTGGTGGCCCTGCTGCCCTTGCCCGATTTTTGGATCGTGCAACTCAATTACATCGGCCTGTATGCGCTGGTCTGCCTGGGCTTGGTCTTGCTTACCGGTGTGGGCGGCCTGACCTCGTTTGGCCAAGCCGCCTTTGTGGGCATAGGCGCTTACACCACGGCTTGGCTGACGCTCAACACCGGCCTGTCGCCTTGGCTGACGCTGTGGGTGGGGCTGGCCATCACCGCCGTCAGTGCCCTGTTGGTGGGGGCCATCACCTTGCGCATGTCGGGCCACTACCTGCCCTTGGCCACGATTGCCTGGGGCTTGTCGCTGTATTACCTGATGGGCAACCTCCAAGTCTTGGGCAAATACGATGGCTTGCAAGGCCTGGCCAGTTTGTCTATTGGCGACACCGAGATCAAGGGTCGCTGGTTCTTTGTGCTGACCTGGTCGATCTTGCTGGCCGGGGCCATTGCCATGCTCAACTTGCTGGACTCGCGCCCTGGCCGGGCGATTCGCTCGCTCAAAGGCGGCTCGCAAATGGCCGAGGCCATGGGCATCAACACCTTCCGCTACAAAGTCACCATCTTCCTGATTGCCGCATTGCTGGCCTCCACCGGTGGCTGGCTGCTGGCCCACTTTCAGCTGACCGTCAACCCTTCGGCCTTTGGCTTGAAGATGGGCATTGAATACCTGTTCATGACCGTGGTCGGTGGCGTGGGCTACGTCTGGGGGGCCATCGTGGGGGCGGGCCTGATCAAACTGCTGGACGACTACCTGCAAGTGGCCTTGCCCGCCCTGATCGGCACCAGCGGCAGCTACGAGGTGATTGTCTTTGGCATCGCCATGGTGCTGGTGCTCAAGTACATGCCCGACGGCCTGTGGTCCATGGTCAGCGCGTATCTGCCCCGCGCCACCCGGCGCGTCGATTGGCAGGGCGCCAAAGAACTGCCCACCCGCCAAAAACCAAGCCAGGGCGAGTCGGTGCTGGCGGTGCAACAAGTGCGCAAACAGTTTGGCGGCCTGGTGGCGGTCAACGACATCAGCTTCGACATTGCAGCCGGGCAGATCGTGGGCCTGATCGGCCCCAACGGCGCGGGCAAATCCACCACCTTCAACCTGATCACCGGCTTGCTCAGCAAAACCAGCGGCCAAGTGCTTTTTCGCGGGCAAGACATCAGCGGCCTGCGCTCGCGCGAGATTGCCCGCCAGGGCATGGCCCGCACCTTTCAACACGTCAAAATGATTGCCGACATGACGGTGTTGGAAAACGTGGCTTTGGGCGCCTACACCCGCAGCCGCGGCGGCGTGCTGTCCTCCATGCTGCGCGCCAACCGGGCCGAAGAGCAAAGCCTGATGAAAGAGGCCCAGCGCCAGCTCGAACGCATTGGCATGGGTGAGTACCTGCACGAGCAGGCAGGCAACCTGGCCATGGGACCGCAGCGCCTGATGGAGATTGCCCGCGCCCTGTGCTGCGACCCTGCCCTGCTGCTGCTTGATGAACCCGCGGCCGGGCTCAGACACCAAGAAAAACAAGCCCTGATTCAGGTGCTGCGCCAACTGCAAAGCGAAGGCATGACCCTCTTGCTGGTGGAACACGACATGGACTTGGTGATGCAGGTGTGCGACCACTTGGTGGTGATGGAATTTGGCACCTTGCTGACCCAGGGCACGCCCGCCGAGATTCAAGCCAGCCCGGCCGTGCGCGCCGCGTATTTGGGAACGGAACACTGAACATGACAAGCCCTCTGCTCAAAATCACCGACCTGCGCGCAGGCTATGGCAAAGCCCAAGTGCTGCATGGCCTGAGCCTGGAAGCGGCCAAAGGCGGCGTGATCACCGTCATCGGCCCCAATGGGGCAGGCAAATCCACCTTGCTCAACGCGGTCATGGGCCTGCTGCCCGCCACCGGCCGCATTGAGTTTGATGGCCAGTCCATCCACGCACTGACGCTGGAAGACCGCGTCATGCAGGGCATTGCCCTGGTACCCGAAAAACGCGAACTGTTTTCCAGCATGAGCGTGGAAGACAACCTGGTGCTGGGCGGCTACCGCCAGATGCGTCTGGGCAACGCCCAGTGGCGCAGCCGCATCGACGATGTGTTCTCGCTGTTCCCCCGCCTCCAAGAACGCCGCGCGCAAGAGGCCGGCACCTTGTCGGGCGGCGAGCGCCAAATGCTGGCGGTGGGCCGTTCGCTGATGTCGCGCCCCACGCTGTTGATGCTGGACGAGCCCAGTCTGGGCCTGGCCCCGCTGATCGTGAAAGAGATTTTCTCCATCATCGAGACCCTGCGCCAAACCGGCGTGACCATTGTGCTGGTGGAACAAAATGCGCGCGCCGCCTTGGCCGTGGCCGATGAAGGCTATGTGCTGGAGATGGGCGAAATCGGCCTGCACGGCAAAGCCGCCGACCTGGCGCAAGACCCCCGCGTGATCGACACCTATTTGGGCAGCGCCAAAAAATAAGCCACCGAATTGACCATGAACGCCTACCAGCCCCCAACCGACGACATGCAGTTTGTGTTGTCTCGCGTGCTCAACGCGCCCCAGCAACTGCAAGCCCTGCCCGCCTTTGCCGAGGTGGATGCCGCGTTGATGCACCAAGTGCTGGAGCAGGCGGGCAAATTCGTGGGCGAAGTGATTGCCCCGCTCAACCGCATTGGCGACGAAGTCGGCGCGAAATGGCACGACGGCCAGGTCACCATGCCGCCCGGCTTCAAAGCCGCCTACCAGGCCTTTTGGCAGTCGGGCTGGCCAGCGCTGGCCGCCAGCGCCGAAGACGGCGGCCAAGGCCTGCCCAGCGTGCTCGAAGCCATGCTGTATGAAATGCTGTCGGCGGCCAACCATGGCTGGACCATGGCCCCAGGCCTGCTGCACGGCGCTTATGAATGCATCAAGCACCACGGCAGCGCTTCACTGCAAGCGCTGTATTTGGAAAAAGTGGCCACCGGTGAATGGCTGGCCACCATGTGCTTGACCGAGCCCCACGCCGGCTCTGACCTGGGTCTGGCCCGCACCAAGGCCGTGCCCTTGGCCGATGGCCGCTATGCGGTCAGTGGCACCAAGATCTTCATCTCCGGCGGCGAACACGACCTGAGCGAGAACATCGTGCACCTGGTGCTGGCCCGCTTGCCCGATGCGCCGCCCGGCCCCAAAGGGCTGTCGCTGTTTTTGGTGCCCAAGTTTTATCCCGACGGCACACGCAGCCGGGTGCATTGCGACCGCATCGAAGAAAAAATGGGCCTGCACGGCAGCCCCACCTGCGTGATGCGCTTTGACCAAGCCGTCTGCGACCTGGTGGGCGAGCCCTGCAAAGGGCTCCGTGCCATGTTCGTGATGATGAACGCCGCCCGGCTGCATGTGGCCCTGCAAGGCATAGGCCTGCTTGACGCGGCCTGGCAAAAGGCCAACGCCTATGCGCAAGAGCGCAGGCAAATGCGCGCACCGGGCAGAGGCAAATCCTCCGCTGAGGCCGACCTGATCGCCGAACACCCTGCCATGCGCCGCATTTTGGACACCCAACGCGCCTGGGTCGATGCTGGCCGCCTGCTGGCTTACCGCACCGCCCTGGAACTCGACCAGATCAAACACAGCCCCGACACCGAGGTGCAAACAGCGGCCCAGCGCTGGTGCGCGCTGGTCACGCCGGTCATGAAATCGGTCTTCACCCAACAAGCCTTTCATGGCGGCAGCGACTGCCTGCAGGTGTTTGGAGGCCATGGCTATGTGCGCGAATGGGGCATTGAGCAAATTGTGCGCGACGCCCGCGTGGCCATGATTTACGAAGGCACCAACGAAATCCAGGCCATCGACCTGTTGGTGCGCAAAGTGCTGCCCGATGGCGCCAGCGCCATGAACGCCTTGCTGGACAGCTTGCAGGCCGAGATCGGCGCGTCAGACCCAAACGGCCTGGCAGCGCATGCGCGCATCGCCAAGCTGCGCGCAATGACCGCGCAAATCATTGCCGCCGCACCGCAAGATGCGGCCCTGCCTTTTCGCGTGGCCGACGACTATTTGCGGGCCGTGGCCCTGGTGCTCATCGACGCGGCCTGGCTGCGCATTGAAGGCTGTCTGGACGCGCAAAACCCCAACGCCAGCGCACGCTGGCAAGCCCCCGCACAGGCCCTGCGCAACTGGGTGCTGCCCGAGTTCGAGATGCGCGCCGCCATCATCGCTGCGCAATGCGCCTTCATCGTCACCCCACTCGCCACCTCTCTCAACGCCCCCCTCACTGCTCCTCTGGCCACCCCTCTCACTGCCTCCATCGGTTGATGCCCCATGGCCAAGCCCCCCTTGCCTTCAGAAAAGCCCCTGGCAAAGCCTGCCCCCCAACCCAAGTCAGGCGCACGCCGTGCGGCGGCCACCAAGGCCTTGCCGCCATCGGCCCCCTCGGTTGACAAAGTGGACACCAGCTATCTGCAAACCCTGATGGGCTACAACGCCCGCCGGGCGGCGCTGAGCATCATCGAATTGTTTTTGGAAAGGCTGGCCCCCTATGGGCTCAAGCCGGTGGATTTTTCGGTCATGTCCACCATCCAGCACAACCCGGGCGTGACCTCGCGCCAGTTGTGCATGACCTTGAACTTGCTGCCCCCCAATTTGGTGGGCTTGATCCAGTCACTCGAAGCACGCGGGCTGATTGAGCGCAAGCCCCACCCGCACGATGGCCGCGCCGTGGGCCTGCATGCCACCCCCAAAGGCCAAGCCCTGATGGTGCAGGCCGAGTTCACCGCCACCGAATTGGAGCTGGAAAAAACAGCCAAGCTCAGTGCAGCGCAGCGCAAGACCTTGCTCGCCTTGCTGCAAAAAATTTACCTTTAACCTAAACCCGGCAGTTGGGCACGGCCGAGGGGCTGACGAAGCAGGTCTCTGGCCAGGCGCGAGTGCCCCCCGGACTGCCTGTCCGGAGGGTGCGAGCAACAACGCCAGAGGCCTGAAGCGGCAGACCTGCGGCCGTGCAGCACTTCACCCATGAGGTGAAGACCGTCGGGGGCGCAAGTGTTTGATTCATCAAGTGTTGAAAGCGCAAGCAAGCGGCCAACTGCCGGGTTTAGGGTGAAGCGTTCGGCCAGGAAAACGGGGTGGGCCGGCGTTTTTTGCTTTTGTCTGACAGCTGGCAAGTCCTTTGTTCACCTCCTTTGGCCAGACGGCCATGCCTGCCCCGCATCTGAGTGACAGCGGGCACTGCCTGCATCTGGCAAGATATTTCCCATCCAGCAAGCATTCCCAGCATCCCCAACGCCCGCCACACTTTTCACCCGCCGCCATGAACACCTCCGCATTGCCCCCCCTGTCCCAAGACGCCTTGTTGATTGGCCGCATTTGGCTGCCCAGCGCAGGCCCGGTGCTGGTCGCTGTCACAAACGAGCAGGTGCTTGACCTGTCAGCGCTGGCCCCCACCTGCAGCGACTTGCTCGAACAAGACCAAGTGGCCTTGCGGGTCAGCCAGTTCATCGCCAGCGGCCAAGCCCCTGCGCTGGCGCAAACTGCGGTGGTTTTGGCCAACAGCGACGAAACCCGGCGTGACCCCGCCCTGCCCTGGTTTTTGGCCCCTTGCGATTTGCAAGCCATCAAGGCCGCGGGCGTGACCTTTGTGGCCAGCATGATCGAGCGCGTGATCGAAGAACAAGCCCGTGGCGACGCCAGCCGCGCAGAAGCCGTGCGCCAAGCCGTGGTGGCCGTCATTGGCGACAACCTGCGCAACGTCAAACCCGGCTCAGACGCTGCGGCCCAACTCAAACAAGTGCTGCTGGCCCAAGGCCTTTGGTCACAATACTTGGAAGTGGGCATTGGGCCCGACGCGGAAATTTTCACCAAGGCCCAGCCCATGAGCGCCGTGGGCACAGGCGCCATGGTCGGCATACACCCGGGCAGCCAATGGAACAACCCCGAGCCCGAAATCGTGCTGGCGGCCAATTCACGCGGCGAAGTGGTCGGCGCCAGCTTGGGCAACGACGTCAACCTGCGCGACTTTGAAGGCCGCAGCGCCTTGCTGCTGGGCAAAGCCAAGGACAACAACGCCAGCTGCGCCATCGGCCCCTTCATCCGTTTGTTCGACGCCCAGTTTGGCATCGACGATGTGCGCCAATGCGAGCTGAGCCTGCATGTGCAAGGCCCCGAAGGCTTTGTCATGCAAGGCAGCAGCTCACTGTCCCAAATCAGCCGTGACCCCCTGGACCTGGTCGGCCAAGCCATGGGCCAATACCACCAATACCCCGACGGCATGCTGCTGTTTTTGGGCACCATGTTTGCCCCCACCCAAGACCGCCACGGCCCCGGCCAAGGCTTCACCCATGTGGTGGGCGACACGGTGAACGTCTCCACTCCTCTATTGGGCACCCTGAGCAACCGCGTCACCACCTCTGACGCCGCCGCCCCCTGGACCTATGGCGTGCGCTCGCTGATGCAAGACTTGGCGCGGCGCGGAAAAAACTAACGCGCCAAACCGAGCGGCGCAGCGCTGGTATCGGCCAGCATCAACATTTCAGCAATGCAGCACCGGCAAAACAGACCCATCTTCATCGAGGTGACCCTATGACCGCTATTGACCCTGAACTTCGGCGCACCTGGCTGTTTGGCCCGGGTGCAGACCTTGCCGCGCACGAGGCCATGTTGGCCAGCCCAGCAGATGCGCTGATCGCCGACCTTGAAGACTTCACCCCACCGCAGCGGCGTGCCCAGGCCCGGGAACAAATTGCAGCGCTGCTGGCCCGTTGGCGCACCGCAGGCAAGGTGGCGGTGGTGCGCATCAACGATCTGGCCGCAGACGGGCTTGATGATCTGAGGGCCGCCATGCCCGGCCATCCGCATGTCGTCGCCTACCCCATGGCCGCAAGCGCTGCACAGATGCGGGCTTTGGACGAGGCGATCGGCGGCATGGAGAGCCGCCTTGGCTTGCGTCTGGGCAGCACGGAAATACTGCCTGTTTGCGAAACCGCACTGGGGGTGGTGGACGTGCGCAGCATCGTGGCCGGCAGCGCCAGAATCCGCTGCGCCCTGCTGGGGGCAGAAGACCTTGCCGCCGACCTGTGTGCCGAGCGACAAGCCGACGCCAATGAGCTGGACTACGCCAGGCGGCGCTTCATCCTGGAGTGCCGCGCGGCCGGCATAGAGCCGGTGGATGCCCCCTACACCTTCAGCGATGCCGAGGGTGCCTTCAAAGAGGCCCATTACAGCAGACGCCTGGGTTACCGCAGCAAGTCGCTGGTGCGGCCTGATCACGCGGCCACGATCAATGCGGCCTTGACACCCAGCGACGCAGATGTACACCGCGCCAGCGCCATGGTCGCCGCCTTTGAGGCAGCGCGCGCCCGGGGTGAAGACCGCGCACTCGTTGAGGGCCTGTGGGTAGAAGTCCCCACTTACCGCAATGCCCTGCGAACGCTGGAGCGGGCAAGGCGGCTGGCGGCTTGATGGTGGAGGCGTTAAACCTTTTTGTCGTTGACCACGCCAGAAACCATGCAAGCCATTTGCCCCGCCTGAGCACCCCGTTGCACCGCCCGCTTTTGGTCAGGGCCGATCTCGGCAAAGAGGATGAATGCCGTTTCGGTTGTCGCGTTTTTGCTTGTTAAGGGGGCAGGAATGGCTTGGTTTGTCGCTTTTTCAATAGGCTAATTGGAAAACTGTCGCATATTCACACTTTAAGCGGGGTTTTTACAGCGGCCAGCAACTGCATATGCAGGCCTTAATCCCCTGTCTTGAGCTCGGCAAATTTCTGCGCCATGGTGGGGTTGCCACGCGTCAATTTCTTAATGGTCACGTCCTGCGCCTTGTCATTGGCCAGTCTCAAATTCCGATCGGTACCGATTAAACCTGAATCCGGCAGTTGGGCACGGCCGAGGGGCTGACGAAGCAGGCCTCTGGCTAGGCGCGAGTATCCCCCGGACTGCCTGTTCGGGGGGGTGCGAGCAACAACGCCAGAGGCCTGAAGCGGCAGACCTGCGGCCGTGCAGCGTTTCACCCATGAGGTGAAGACCGTCGTGGGCGCAAGTGTTTGATTCATCAAGTGTTTAAAGCGCAAGCAAGCGGTTACTGCCGGATTCAGGTTAAAGCTTCCTTGGTCTTTTGCAAATGGTCAATCGACTTGTCGATTTCATCGATCGCCGTCTGAAAACGTTTGGAAGCCAGTTCGTAGTTTTTACCAAAGGCGGCTTTGAAAGTGTCGAGCTCATTCTCGAAGTTGGTGATGTCAATGTTCTGGCTTTTGACGAGGGCCAATTCAGATTTGTATTGCAGTGAGTTCATGGCTGCGTTGCGCAGCAATGAAATGATGGGCAAGAAAAACTGGGGGCGGACCACATACATCTTGGTGTATCGATGGAAAACGTCCACGATGTCATTGGCCAATCGGAGCATCGACTCCAAAGCCATCTGCATGTATTTTTCTGGCTCGTCGTTGTTGATGTAATGCGCAGATAGGACATGGAGGATCCACGGGTTGGCCAGTTTGAATCCCGGTGTGATCAATCCAGCCCCCAGTGCCAAGGGGGCAAAGGGCTTGCAATATTCTTCCAGCTTGGGACCTGCGGCCATGTGTATGGCACCGGCCACGCCCGAGCCCAAGCGCAAATTGGCATTGGCACTGTTGACCACCGCCTCCATGTCGGGCTGCTTGACGATGTTGCCAACGACGATTTCGATCTTCATGGGTGAACTCCTGTGAAGGACCGAATCTTGAGCGGATAAAGGCTCAAGGCGTGAGCCATCTGGGCAGGGCGCCCAGACTTATTTGGTCAACAACTTTTCTAAGTGCTCTTGCAGCTGTGGGACAGATTCAACTGCGGTCTGCCACAAAATATCCAGATCTACGTCGAAATACGCATGAACCAAGCGATTACGGATACCGACTGCCTCTCGCCAGGGAATCTCTGGGGCTGCCTTCTGAACATCTACAGAGACCCGCCCTGCCGCTTCACCAATGATCTCGATTCCACGAACTGAAGCATCTGATCGCCCGCCAAATCAACGCTGGTCTTGTCTTCAATAAAGCGGCTGATAGATACACACGCATCGCGCATGTGGGTGATTCGAATACGGTCCTCAGGCAGCATATTGGGGCACCGCCGTGGCGATCACTTGGCTTCGGAAGTAGTGCGACAAATCACCCGCGGTGCGCAAATCCACTTTCTTGCCGATCAGATCGGAAATTTCCGTTTCCATCCGGGTCAGCTCAAAAAGATTGGGGATGTGATTGGGCTCGAATTCGACCAGCAAATCCACATCACTGTCCACGCGTGCCGTGGCCTTCAGCTGAGAGCCGAACAACGACAGTTTGCAAATGTGATGGGCTTGGCAAAATGTTGCCAAAGTGGTTTCGTCAAGCCCCAGTGATAAGTGCATTTCAGCCCTCTTTGACCTGATAGATGTATCCATCTTAATGCACTGAATGCCCATGGTCCGAATTCGCCCCAGCTCCCCAATGCACACCCCACCACCTTGGCCGCATACTCGAACGCAACAAATGCAAGGTTTCAGAACTCATCACCTGACCTCCTGTTGCCACCCCTGCACCACCATCACCATCGCCAGGGTGTCCAACTCACAGTAACGCAGCAGGGCTTGCTTGATTTGTGACCTCTGCTCATCCTGCAGGTCTTCAAACTGCAGGCGCGAATAGGCCGTTGCAGCCGCGCCGCCTTCTGCGACGACCAGAGCATCCGGGTCTTGGCCCGCTGGCAATGATTCACCCAGCATCTCAGCGCCCAAGTCGCGCAGGATTTCATAGGGGTCATCGACGCTTTTGCCGTTTTCATCGGTGGGCAGCCAAATGAAATCCTTGTAATTCAGGCTGGGCATTCCGCCATCCGCGCCGTAGATCGGCTGGGCATAGTGCTGCCGCAGCCAGCCATTGCTGGCGAGCATGGCGGGCAGCACCTTCTTGATGGAGACACTGCCCTTGGTGGCCACATGGAAGTAAGCGGCCTTGGCCAACTCGCACAGGTCCACCATGGCACGCTCTCCCGACTTGGTGAGAGACGCCAAAAACAAGCGCAGCTCATCCGCATCGGTTGGCGGGTTCAAACTTTCTTCGAGCTGCACCATGATCCGGTTCAAGATGGTATTTTCATGGTGGCTCCACATGAACACCGTGCCAGAGTCTCCAATCAACTCCGCCTTGAGAGATCGGGCAAATTCAAAATTTGGAAACACACCAGGCTCGGCCAGCAAGAATTGGCCCTTGTGCTCGACGCGTCCGTCTTCGTGCATCACATGGTGCGAATACTGAAAGGCCACCTGCTCATAAGGCCGCATGCCTTGGTGAAATGGGATGGCCACAGCGCTGGTCTCAAAGTCGATGAAATGGTACGGAAAGCTCCAGGACGCCAATTCTCTTCGCATGTGCGTCTCGGCCAACCAGTACCCTCCTCGATCTTCATCACGGGGGATCCCTTTGGCTTGCATCCATTGGCGCTCACTGACCGACAGTGTTTCACCGCCATCTACGACATTTATATCCCCGTCTTGAATGTGTTTTAGGCGAATCCGCCCTTGCGAAATCAAGTCATCTTTCTTCCGGAAATTCCACAAGTTCAACACCGTGCCTTGGGCGAAATGGGGAAGTGAAGCACCTTAGTTACAAAGTGGATGCCCCATCCGGACAAACTGAAACCTGGACTTTTAACTGATTCAACGAAAGTTGGAAACACCAGAAATTGCGGATTGAAAGACTTGACTCAAGTGCTCACTTAACTCGTGAAATAAACCAACCAAAGACAAACGAATTTACAAGAATTAAGGGAGTATCAGCCACAAAATTTCTGACAGGCTCAACAACAACGCAGCATCGCCCACGGCCGCGCTCTTGACCGCCGTGATCAACGCCACCGTTGCTCGTGCCGCTCCCAACTGCATGCCGTTGACCCAACAAGCAAACCAAGAGGTGTTTGTCTCAGGACCCACCGCCTTGCCCAATGGTCCTGACCGAATTGCAGACCCAAACAAGAAATAAGAGAACGTCCGCGCTCGGCCTCAACCTCAGCCCATCATCCGTCGCAGGCTGGAGAAAAACAGCTCTGACTGCATCCGCTCTCCATTGGTTTGGTCTGCCACACGCTGAGCCAGCGCGGCGTCTACAGGTGTCAGCGCCACGCCGGTAGATGCGGCCAGCACCTGCACTTGGCAGGCGCGCTCCAGGTAGTACAGGTCGTCGTAAGCGTAGGCCACGCTTTCACCGCAGACGATGACGCCATGGTTGCCCAGAAACACCACATCTGCCCCGTTCATGGCATTCGCGATGCGCTCACCCTCGGTCATGTCCAGGGCCAGGCCGTTGTAATTGGCGTCGATCGCCACGCGGCCATGAAAGCGCATCGCGGTCTGCGACAGCGTGGTGTCCATGGCCCGCGCTGCCGTCAAGGTCAGGGCTGTCGCGTGCGGCATGTGGGTGTGCAGCACGACCGACTTGCGCGCAATGCGGTGCACCGCCGCATGAATGAACATGGCCGTGGGCTCGACCGGGTGACGTCCTTCCAGTTGCTCGCCCTGCGCATTGCACATCACGATGTCAGCCGCTTGCACCTCGCTCCAATGCAGGCCGCGCGGGTTGAGCAAAAACCAGTCGGCCCGGCCGGGTACGGCCACGCTGAAGTGGTTGCAGACGCCCTCGCTCAGCCCCTGATGGGCGGCAGCACGCAAGGCCAGCGCCAAATCTGCGCGCAGCGGCAAAAGGGATTCAAAGCTTTCATTGGCTTGCATGGGGTACCTCCGGCTGGTGTGGGCTTGGTGGCAATGCATCTGGCCCATGGTGTGTTGGCGCATTGCGCTGGCAAGAATACTGGAACAGTTCACGCACGGCGAAATTTGCCTATTTTTGATGCCTGAAAACCGATGGCTCAATCGGCGATGAGTCCTGCCAAAGGCCAATGCCTTGGAGCCTAGCCAAGTGTTCAGCCTCGTTGTAGAGCACCCGGTCATCTGGTGATTGTTCGCCTTGGTAGGCCTTGTAATGCCAGGCCATGCCGAGCTTGACCTGTTCCAGACACGCATCCAGGCCCCCCACCATGACCTGCCCCACTGTTCGGCCATACCGGTCCTTTTTGGAGCCATGCACCTCCACGTTTTTTTGGAAAACCAAATTTGACAGCGATTGTTTGGAAGTTTGGCCAAAGGCCTGCGCCTTTTCAGGGGCGTCAATGCCTTGGAGCCGGATCTTGTGTTGCCGATGGTCTGAATCCATCAAGGTGATGCTGTCCCCGTCCGATATCCCCACCACCTGGCCTTGAATGAGGTTTGAAGCGCTGACGGCGCAAACAAATAAATTCATCAACAAAATCAGCAATGTGAGAATTTTCTTCATTCATGAAGTTTGTCACAGACTTTGGTGTTTTTGATGATTTGATCTTTGTTTGGCCATTGACTTGGATTGCCCACCCTGTGGGCCAAGGGCGCTTTGTGCTGCTGCCGATCTCAATGCCCGAAAGTTCCCGCCAGCCGTGCCGGCAAGCCATACATCCGTGACTGGCCTGTTTTTTTCAAGCCTTGAAAGCAGTGCGGCTTGCCCTTCGCTCAAAGAAGTTCTGATCCGCTCCAATGCCGTGCATGGGGTGTGTGCAGTGCGGCTTTCGCCATGTCAAGCAGAAATGTCTTTCGCTGCGACGGTGCCCCCGGCCGCTTGCCAGCCCTCAATGCCACCTTTCAGGTAGCGGGCCCTGAGGCCTGCGGCGCGCAAGCGCAGGGCCGTGGCGCGGCCAACCTCGTGGCCATGGACACAGTAAACAACGATGTCCCGGTCGGTCGGCAAGCTGGCGCCCCATTGGCCCACTGCGGCCGGGTCGAGCCATTGGGCGTTCACCAACTGGCTGGGCGCAGCCCGGTAAACCCCTTCACGGCGCACATCGAGCAGCAGGGCATGGGCCACGTCGTCGTGGCTGGCACCACAGTCTTGACTGGCCGCCACCACGGCCTGCTGGTAGCGCGCATGCACAGCCGCCCAATCGATGCGGCCCAGCAAAGCATCGATGGCTTCTTCAATGCCCAAATCTTTGCTGCCCAAATCCTTGACGCCCAAGGCCTTCGTCTGCGCGGGTTCACGCATGTCCAATGCCAAGATCGGGATGCCTTCACCC
>CAMCNQ010000026.1 GCA_945875955.1 Limnohabitans sp. Rim8
CATGGCTGCAAGTCCCGTGCACAATCGGGGCATGCTGATTCACCCACAAATCGACCCTGTTGCCCTTCAGTTGGGCCCTTTGGCCATCCACTGGTATGGCTTGACCTATTTGGTGGCTTTTGGCTTGTTTTACTGGCTGGGTACCCGCAGACTGGACCACTTGCCGTTCAAGGCCTTGCCGCAATGGCAAAAGCGCGACATCGAAGACATTTTGTTTTTGGGCGTTTTGGGCGTGGTCTTGGGTGGCCGCGTGGGGTATTGCCTTTTTTACAAACCGGCTTACTACCTCACTCACCCGCTGGAGGTATTTGCGGCCTGGCAAGGTGGCATGAGCTTTCACGGTGGTTTGTTGGGCGTGATGCTGGCCATGGTCTGGTTTGCCCGCAGCCGCCAGCGGCCGTTTTTGCAAGTCATGGACTTTGTGGCCCCTTGCGTGCCCACAGGCTTGGCCGCTGGCCGTGTTGGCAACTTTTTGAACGGTGAACTGTGGGGGCGACTGGCCGACCCCAGTTTGCCTTGGGGCATGGTCTTCAGGGGCGCAGGGGATTTGCCGCGCCACCCTTCGCAGCTGTACCAAATTGCCCTGGAAGGCTTGCTGCTGTTCGCGCTGCTGTGGTGGTTTGCCCGCAAAGACCGGCCGATGGGTCAGGTGTCGGCGGCCTTTTTGATTGGCTATGGGTTTTTCCGATTTGTGGCCGAATTTTTCCGCGAACCCGATGCCTTCTTGGGCTTGCTCTCCATGGGCATGAGCATGGGCCAATGGCTGTGTGTGCCCATGGTCTTGGGCGGTGCGGTTTTGTGGCTGTGGTCTGCGCGCCGCGCACGGCCCTGAGTCCTTGGCAAAGCGGGCCCGAGGTGCTCAGCGGTCCAGGGCCAGGACCGTGCTTTCCTTGACTTCTTCCATCACCACATAGCTGTTGGACTGCGCGGGCACGGGTACTTTTTTTAAAATACTGCCCAACAATTCTCGGTAATCCGTCATGGCCCTCAGCCGCGCTTTGATCAGGTAGTCAAAGCTGCCCGAGACCAAATGGCATTCCAGCACATCGGGGAAAAAGCCCAGCTCTCGGCGCACGGTTTCAAAGATGTGGGGCGACTTTTGCGAGAGGGTGATTTCGATGAAGACCAGCAAAGGCTTGCCCAGCAGCACCGGATCAACCCGGGCGTGGTAACCGGTGATCAGTCCTTGCCGCTCCAAGCGTTTGACACGCTCTGAGCAGGGCGAAGTGGACAGACCCACTTGCTCGCCCAATTCGGTCATGGACATGCGCCCTTGCCGCTGCAACAAGTCCAAAATTTTCAGGTCAATGCGGTCGGGTTCGAACATTTTCGGGTGAGGACATTCGTTTCGATTCAAGTTCAGGAGAAACAACTGCCAATGTAAATAAAAACAGAATCATTGACGGTCTCAAATCCATAACATCACCAAATCTTAAGTCAAATGGGGTTTTGGCATGAAAGTGATTGTTTTGGGCGGTGGCGTGATTGGGGTCACCACGGCGTGGGCCTTGGCCAAGCAGGGGGCGCAGGTGACGGTGGTGGACCGCCAAGCGGCTGTGGCGCTGGAAACCAGTTTTGCCAACGCGGGCCAGGTTTCGCCCGGCTACGCCACACCCTGGGCGGCGCCGGGCATCCCGCTCAAAGCCATGCGTTGGCTGGTGCAGCGCCATGCGCCTTTGGCTTTCAGGCCCGATGGCTCCTTGTTTCAGTGGCGATGGATGGCGGCCATGCTGACCCATTGCACCGCCGCACGCTATGCCGTCAACAAAGAACGCATGATGCGTCTGTCGGAATACAGCCGCGACTGCCTGCGCCTTTGGCGCAGCGAGACGGGCATTGCCTACGACGAGGGCAGTGGCGGTACGCTGCAGTTGTTTCGCACTGCCGCCCAGCTGGATGGTGCCGCGCGAGACGTTGCGGTGCTCCAAGCTTGTGGCGTTCCCTTTGAGTTGCTGGACGCGGCCGCAGTGTTGCGCGCTGAGCCGGCCTTGGCCCACGCCCAGACCCCGATCAGCGGCGGTCTGCGGCTGCCCAATGACGAAACGGGCGACTGCCATTTGTTCACCACCCGCTTGGCCGAACAGGCCAAGGCCCTGGGCGTGGTTTTTCGCCAAGGCTGCGCTGTCCAAGCGCTGCAAAACGACGGTCACCGCATCTCGGCGGTTTCATTGCTTGGGCATGAGGCCGAAACGCTGCAAGCCGATCGCTACGTGCTTGCGGCAGGCAGCTTTTCGCGCGCGCTGCTGCAACCCTTGGGTCTGGATGTGCCGGTTTACCCGGTCAAAGGGTATTCACTGACGATGCCCCTGCTGGACCCCGCAAAAGCCCCCCGGTCGACGGTGCTCGATGAAACCTACAAGATTGCCTTGACCCGGCTGGGTGACCGCCTTCGGGTGGGGGGCATGGCCGAGTTGTCTGGCTATGACATGAGACTGAACCCGCGCCGTCGAGAGACACTGGAAAAAGTCACGCGCGAACTCTTTCCTGGTGGGGATCTGCCCAGCGCTCAGTTCTGGACGGGTTTGCGCCCCATGACCCCGGACAGCACGCCCATTGTGGGGCGCACCCCGCTGAACAACCTGTGGCTCAACACCGGTCACGGCACCTTGGGTTGGACCATGGCCTGTGGCAGTGCCCAACTGTTGGCCGACCAAATCATGGAACGGCCGACCGCCATCCGGACCGAAGGTTTGGACATGGGGCGCTACGGCTTGGCCCGTCCCGTTGGCCGTGCAGGCGGTTTGGCTGCGGCTTGAGGCCGTGTGGGACTGCGGCCTGAGAATCGCGCTTCGCATTGAGATGGCGCGAGGGGCTGTGGACGGGTGACTCAGCTGCGGTGTTGCGCGGGCGCAAAGACCACCGACACCATGCCGAACACAGCAATCAGCAGCATGCCCAACATGGCCCAAAAATCCGGCAGGTGGTGAAACACCAACCAACCACCGAAGGTGGAAAAAATCAGGGCCGTGTAGAGGTAAGGGGTCAAGACCGATGCCGGTGCTTTGGAAAACGCCAACACATTGAAATACTGGCCATAAGAGCCAGCCAGTGCCACAAAAAGCAAAAGAGCCAAACCCGACCATGTCCATGCTGTGGGCCAGAAAAAAGGCAGCACAGCGGTCATCACCACAAAGCCAAAGAGGCTGGTCAGAAATTGGATGGTCAGCGGCGAGTCTTGTCTGGCCAAATAGCCCGTGAGGATCTGAAATCCTGAGTAACATCCGACCCCCAGCAAGGCCAAGCCGGCCCCAATGGCGTCCACCTGGCCGCCAGGGCGCGCCACGAGCAAAGCCCCGGTCAGACCGCCAGCCAGGCACAACCAACCGAGCATGGAGACCTTTTCTTTCAGCGCAAAGCGCGCCACCAAGGTCACACACAGGGGCACCAAGCAATAGATGGCGGTGAATTCTGCCACCGGAATGCGCTGCAGTGCGGCATAACCAAACACGCTGCCACTCACCACCGTGCAGCCCCGCAGGGCATGCCAACGCCACTGCTGCGTGCGCCAAAGTGTGGGTGAACGCTTGCGCCAGATGGTGGTGCCGACCAAGAGCAATTGCAAGGTGTAGCGTGCCCAAATGACCACAGCCGGTGCCACGATGAGCATCAGCTGTTTGCTGAAAATATCTTGTGTAGACAGGCAGGCCATGCCGGCCACCAAGGTCAAGATGGCAGACCCATGGGGGGCTTTGGGGTGTGTCATCTTTTGTTCAAGGTGTCTGATGGTTTCACTCGACCACCACCTCGTCGCCCTTGCCCCACATGCGGGCATGGGCGGGAACGCGCTGGCCGTTGAAAAACAGCTGGCTGGCGTCCTGCAAGGCGAGGGCGAGGCCATACGCAGAAGTATCTAAAAGCCCGCGTTGCCGCAGGGCAATCTTGGTGTTTTGCCGCAGCAGGGGCACTTCTGGCCATTTCATGGGGTGAATGCGCCCTTGGAACGGGCCAGGCGAGAGTTGTTCGTGCTGCAACGCCCGGCCCTGTTGGGCCTGGGCGTGTTCGACCATGTTCTGGGTGTTCAGAATTTGGACAAGGGAGGGGCTGTCTTGTGTCGGGTTCATCCAAAGGGCCAGACCAAATCGGAATTTGAAAGGGCTGATTTTGCACCCAAGTCATGCGCAGGCCTTGGCGCTTAGAGACCCAGCGTGAAAGTGAAAAACTGGGGGGCCCAGGGTTTTCTATTGCTGCATCTGAACGATTGGTGCAGACCCGTAGTCGTTCATGTGTGGGATAGGAAAGCGGCGCTGGACTGCCTAAAGTCCTAAACAGCCTGCAGCCCGCGCGGCCAGATCAAGCAGAAACAGGAGGACCATGAACAACCAGCATCCAGCACTGGAGCGCCGAGGCCTCGGCTTGCCCTTCATCGCCGCGGCGCTCTGAGTGAGGCCCCACGGTCCGGCTGCGCTGGCTGCGCGCAATGCTCACGGCAGCGCCTTGTGGTCTGCTTTCAGGGCCAAGCTTGCCGGGCCTTGGTTTGTCGGTGCAGACTGTTAACCTAAACCCGGCAGTTGGCCGCTTGCTTGTGCTTTAAACACTTGATGAATCAAACACTTGCGCCCACGACGGGTTTGACCTCATGGGTCAAGCGCTGCACGGCCGCAGGTCTGCCGCTTCAGGCCTGTGGCGGTGTTGCTCGCACCCCCCGGACAGGCAGTCCGGGGGGGGCACTCGCGCCTGGCCAGAGACCTGCTTCGTCAGCCCCTTGGCCGTGCCCAACTGCCGGACTTGGGTTTAATCAGCGCTTGCCAGGCCAAGCACAAGACCGTGGCTTGGGCTTGCATGTTTTGGAATCACCGCAAGACCAGAACAGGCAGCTGGGAATGGGTCAGCACTTGCTGGGTTTCGCTGCCCAGCAGCAAACGCTTGATGCCTTTGCGGCCATGCGAGGCCATCACGATCAAATCGGCTTTTTGCTTTTTCGCGGCGGCGATGATGGCGTCTGAGACCACGTCCGACTTGACGGTGATGCTGCGGCTCACCACCCCTTTGGCCTTGGCGGCTTTTTCCACGCCCGCCAGTTGCATTTGGGCCGCCTGCGCCCACTGGGTTTCGACGCGGGAAATCTCTTCAACCGACAAGGGGATACTGCCCTCGAAATACGTTTGGGGGTAACGTGGCACAACCTTCAGCGCCACCAGTTCTGCGCCGCAGGTGGCGGCCAGGGCGATGGCGCTGGTCACGGCTTTTTTGGACAGGGTGGATCCGTCGGTGGCGACGAGAATGCGTTGGTACATGGCGGTGTCCTGATGCTTTGAGAAGCGCTCAGCATAAGAGCGCTGAGCCGGTCATCAATTGATGCAGGTCAAACTTTGGTCAGCGCCTGTGCCGTATCTTCAGCGCATGACGCCAGTCCATGCATCACCCCCCGGGCCCGATTGGGGCACAGAGCCTTGGCCCACAAAGGCGCTCCCCAAAAAAACCGAGCCAGGGCCAGGGCATCTGAAACTTTTGGACGATGCTGCCGAATGGGCCTTGTTCAGCCAGCCCGACCCCGACGGCTCGGGCAACTGGCGCTCGGGTGTGGTTTTCGAGGGCATGCATTGCGCGGCTTGCGCCATCACCTTGGAAGATGCTTTGCGCGCCATCCCCGGCGTCCATTCGGTGCAAATCAGTGCAGCCAGCCACCGTGGGCAAGTGGTTTGGTCGCCCAGCCAGACCCGGCCTTCGCAATGGATGGCCTCGGTCGAGCGCTTTGGCTACAAAGCCGTGCCCGCCAACGATGCCCATGCCCATGAGCGCCGCCGCCAAGCGGCGCGCCGCATGCTCTGGCGCGTTTCGGTGGCGGCCCTGTGCATGATGCAGGTGATGATGTACGCCACCCCGTCGTACCTGTACAAGCCGGGTGACATCTCGGCCGAGGCGGCTCATTTGCTGCGATGGGCCTCATGGGTGCTGTCCTTGCCGGTGGTCTTTTTCGCCTGCACCCCTTTTTTCGCCAGCGCTTGGCGCGACGTGCGCGAACGCCACATCAGCATGGACTTGCCCGTGGCCTTGGGAATGGCGGTGACTTTTGTGGTCAGCAGCCTGGGCACCTTTGAGCCACAAGGGCCTTTTGGTGCCGAAGTCTATTTTGACTCCTTGACCATGTTTGTCTTCTTTTTGCTCATGGGGCGATGGCTGGAGTTGCGCTTGCGAGACCGCACGGCAGGTGCTTTGGAGGCCGTGCTCAACCGCTTGCCCGAAAGTGTTTGCAAGCGCATGCCCGATGGCCAATGGGTCCTCATCAGCATCCGCGCCATGGCTGTGGGCGATGTCATCGAGGTGCTGCCCGGCCAAGCCTTCGCAGGCGATGGGCGTGTGGTTTCAGGCCAGACCCAAGTCGACGAAGCCTTGCTCACGGGTGAGTCTTTGCCACTGCGGCGTCAAACCGGGGACCGCGTCATCGCCGGCAGCCACAACCTGAGCGGCACCGTGCACATCTTGATCGAGCAGGTGGGGACGGCCACGCGCTATGCGCAAATCGTGGCCTTGATGGAAAGCGCCTCGGTGTCCAAACCCGACATGGCCTTGGTGGTGGACCGATGGGCCAAACCGTTTTTGATCGCGGTTTTGTTGGCGGCGCTGGCAGTGGCCGTCTTTGGCTGGCAAGCCGACCCGGCGCGCGCGCTCATGGCGGCGGTCTCGGTGCTGATCGTGACCTGTCCTTGCGCGCTCTCATTGGCCACGCCTGCAGCCATGTTGGCTACGGCCGGGGCCTTGGCGCGCAGCGGGGTGTTGGTCAGGCGTTTGTCGGCCTTGCAAAACCTGGCGGGGGTCCACACCGTTATTTTTGACAAAACCGGAACCCTCACCCTTGATGCTTTGCAGGTCGTGGCCATCCACACCCTTGCAGGCAGCACGGCGGCGCAAGCCCTGGCCCTGGCCTCGGCATTGGCCCGCCACTCGCTGCACCCGGTCTCCAGGGCCCTGTGGGCCGAGGCCAGGCAAAGGGCGCAGGCCGCAGGCGATGAGCCCGCCTTGCAGGCCTTGACGGTGCCAGACGCCACAGAAACAGCTGGACAGGGCGTGCAAGGCCACTTGGACCTTGCGGGACAAGGGCTGGTGCATTTGAAATTGGGCTCGGCTGTTTTTTGCCATGCCCCGTCTTTTGCGGGCCACCATTTGCAAGTGAGCTTGGCCGACGATGCGGGCTGGCTGGCCAGCTTTGAATTGGCCGAAGAAATTCGACCCGAAGCCTTGGCCGTGGTGCAAGCGCTCAAGCAAATGGGTCTGAAGGTGCTGGTCTTGTCAGGGGACAGCCACAAGGCGGTGGATTGGGTGGCGCAGCGTTTGGGCATTGCCCACGCCCAAGCCCATTGCAGCCCGCTGGACAAACTGCAGGTCTTGCACAGCTTGCAAGCGCAAGGCCAGCGCGTGCTGATGGTGGGCGATGGCTTGAACGATGGCCCGGTGCTGGCGGGGGCCGATGTCTCTTTCGCTTTGGGCCAAGCCCTGCCCTTGGCGCAATCGAAGGCCGATTTTGTGCTCATGGGCGGCCATTTGGACATGTTGGTAGGCAGTTTGCTGCGCAGCCAACAGAGCTTGCGCATCGTCAAACAAAACCTGATGTGGGCCGCTGTTTACAACGCGACCTGCATTCCCTTGGCGCTGATCGGCAGCTTGCCCGCATGGGCGGCCGGGTTGGGCATGGCGCTGAGCTCTTTGGTGGTGGTGATGAATGCTTTGCGCTTGGCCAAAGACATCGCGCCCACTGTTTCAAAACCTTGAAAGCCATGGCATGGACATCCTGTATTTGTTGATTCCGCTTTCCGTGGCCTTGGTGTTTTTCATCTTGGCCGGGCTGTGGTGGGCCATCCACCGAGGCCAATTCGAAGACATCGAGGCCGAAGGCGAGCGAATTTTGCGAAACGATTGATGTCGATCAATTCCTCCAGATGACTTTGCCCACAAACTTGCCAAGTAGATCTACAAAACAAGAGGTAAAAATGAAATTTGCCAACATGCAGGCAACGACATACAACGACACCGTTGTGCGTCAGTTCACCATCATGACGGTGGTTTGGGGGGTGGTCGGTATGCTCGTTGGCGTGGTCATCGCGGCGCAACTGGCTTGGCCCGAGTTGAACTTGGGCATTCCCTGGCTCAGCTATGGGCGTTTGCGACCCCTGCACACCAATGCGGTGATGCTTGGTGTTGTACCCCCAGGACTTCATCTACCTCACTGCGCTGTTGGTGATCGCTGCCTTGTCCTTGTTCTTGTTCACCGCCATCGCGGGACGCCTGTGGTGCGGCTTTGCCTGTCCGCAAACGGTCTACAGCGAAATCTTCTTGTGGGTGGAGCACAAAATAGAAGGGGACCGCAGCGCCCGCATGCGTTTGGATGCAGGGGGCGTCAGTGCGGGCAAGTTTTTGAAGAAGTTCTGCAAACACTTCATATGGCTCGCCATTGCCTTGTGGACGGGGTTCACCTTTGTTGGCTATTTCACGCCCATACAGCATTTGGCGCTTGAGGTCACCCATGCAGACTTGGGCTCTTGGGAGATGTTCTGGGTCTTCTTCTACGCCTTTGCCACCTATGGCAATGCGGGCTTCATGCGCGAGCAGGTGTGCAAATACATGTGCCCGTATGCACGCTTTCAAAGCGCCATGTTCGACAAGGACACCTGGATCGTCACCTACGACACACAGCGTGGTGAGCCCCGTGGGGCACGCTCCAAAAAGGCCGACCCGGCGGCTCTGGGCTTGGGCGCATGTGTCGATTGCACGCTGTGTGTTCAGGTTTGCCCCACCGGCATCGACATTCGCCAAGGCCTGCAGTACGAGTGCATTGGCTGCGGCGCCTGTGTGGATGTGTGCGACACCGTCATGGACAAGGTGGGCTACGCCCGTGGTTTGGTGAAGTATTCGACCGAGCACGCCATGCAAAACCACTGGACCAAAGCCCAAACACTGCGCCATATTTTCCGGCCGCGTGTGCTCGCTTACACCGGCATCTTGCTGCTGGTGGTGCTGGCCTTGCTGACCAGTTTGGCTTTGCGCAAGCCTTTCAAAGTGGATGTGGAGCGCGACCGGGCCACGCTGGCGCGAATTGTGTCGGGGGGCAAAATTGAAAATGTCTACCGGCTGCAAATCATGAACGCGGCTGAAACCCCCATGCGCTTTGGCATCTTGGCAACAGGCATGCCGGGCTTGCTCGTGCAGGTCGAAGACCCCATCACCGTGGCCGCCACCGAGTCGCGCTGGGTTGGTGTGCGCCTGCAAGTGCCTTACGAAGGCGCAGTTGCGGGCTCGCACCCCATCACCTTCCGATTGCAGTCCAAAGACGCACAAGGCCAAATCAGCGCCGAGCTGCAAGAAAAATCGGTTTTTATCGTGCCCCGTTGAACGTTTGAAAGTGAACACCATGTCGCCTGTGAATTTGCACCCCCAAGCCCGCCCCTGGTGGACCTTCGGCTATGTCTGGATGGTTGCTGGCGGCCCCTTGGCGGTGGTCGTTGCCAGTTTCTTGAGTTTTTATGTGGCGGCCAACGGGCAAGACCCTGTTTTGTCCACCACGCAAGAGGTGACAGCGCCGGCGCCGGGCGCGGGCAATGCCTTGGCACCCGCGATGCAGGCGCGCAACCACGCCGCGACTGGCACCTTGCCCAGCAAACCCTAGGGTCCAAACAGGAGAGCCTCATGTTGCACAAAAAAACGATGTGGATAGCTTGGCCCGCTTTCTTGGTGGCGGGCTTGTTCGAGGTGGTGGTGTTTGGCGTGGTGGACCCACAAGACCTGCACTGGCTGGGGCAGCCCATGGCCATGTCAAGGCAGGCCGTATACACCCTGTCATTCTTCGTTTTTTGGGGCTTGGCCATGCTGTCCAGTGGCATGACATGCCTGTTGTCGTCTGCCGCGACCTCAGAGGCCCCAAGGGGCGATCAGGTGGCCTGATGGTTTTCAGATTGGCAGCGTTATCCGCCTCTTGCGGCTTTGAGGCCTTGGCGAGCCCTTGTCAATGGCAGTGGGCGGGGTTGTTCACCAGACGCTCCAGGCCCTCGGCGTTCAAAATGCGCACATGGCGTTGTTTGACTTCCATGATCTCTTCGTCCACAAATTTGGAGAAAGTTCGGCTGACGGTTTCCAGTTTGAGGCCCAGGTAGCTGCCAATTTCTTCGCGCGTCATGCGCAACACCAACTCCGATTTGGAAAAACCACGGGCATGCAAACGCTGCAACAGGTTGAGCAAAAATGCCGCCAAACGTTCTTCGGCACGCATGCTGCCCAGCAGCAACATGACCCCGTGTTCGCGCACGATTTCACGGCTCATGATCTTGTGCACATGGTGCTGCAAGGCGTTGATTTCGCGTCCAATTTCCTCAATTCTGTCAAAGGGCATGACGCAGACTTCGGCGTCTTCCAGTGCGATCGCGTCGCAGCTGTGTTTGTCGTTGACGATGCCATCAAGGCCAATGATCTCGCCGGCCATCTGAAAGCCCGTGACCTGATCACGGCCATCCTCGGTGGCCAAGGTGGTTTTGAAAAAACCAGTCCGAATCGCATAAAGGGCGGTGAATTTCTCCCCATTGCTGAACAAGGTGCTGCCCCGTTTGACCTTGTGCCTGACGACCACCAAATCGTCTAGGCGACTCAATTCTTCCTCTGACAGGCCAATGGGCATGCACAGCTCGCGCAAATTGCAGTTGGAGCAAGCGACTTTGATGGTTTGGGGATGCATGGTTTATCTCTTTGTTGCGCAATGGACTTGCCTTGGATCAAGTCTTCAGCTTAAACCCAAACCAGCCGTTAATCAGCGGGTATACCCTCTACTTGCCCCAAGTCACTGTTTATAAGTATTTCTTTTGATCTGGCTCAAATCCGTCAGGGTGGCCTAAGGGCAAAGTGGTCCGGTTATTTGGAAGATTTGAATTCAAACCCCAGCCATGACCGCCATCACCCCCGAACTGCTGTCACGCTTGGATGTGTCAGGCCCTCGCTACACCTCCTACCCCACGGCCGACCGCTTTGTGCCCAGTTTTGGCCATGCCGAGTATGCAAAGGCCTTGCAGCAATGGCAGTCGGGCAGGCCAGGGGCACTGCGGCCCCTGTCTTTGTATGTGCACATCCCCTTTTGCGAGTCGCTGTGTTACTACTGTGCCTGCAACAAAATCATCACCAAGCACAAAGAGCGCGCAGCGGTTTATTTGCAGTACCTGGCCAAAGAGCTTGCGCTGCAATTGCAATATGTCAGCCGCAAACCCTCGGTGAGCCAATTGCATTTGGGCGGTGGCACACCCACGTTTTTGAGCGATGAAGAACTGCGAAGCCTCATGGCCATGCTGCGTCAAAATTTCAATTTTGTCGCTGGCGGCGAATACGCCACCGAGGTCGATCCACGCACGGTCGATGAAAGCCGCTTGGCGGTGTTGGCCGAGTTGGGCTTTAACCGCTTGAGTTTTGGGGTGCAGGACTTTGAGCCATCGGTGCAACAAGCGGTGCACCGGATTCAACCGGCCGAGTTGGTTTTTGAGCTCATGGCCGCAGCGCGTCGCCTGGGCTTTGAATCGGTCAATGTGGACTTGATTTATGGCCTGCCTGAGCAAACCCCAGAGAGCTTTGACCGCACCCTGGCCCTCATCAACCGGTTGCGGCCTGACCGCATCGCTTTGTACGCCTATGCCCACCTGCCTGAACGCTTCAAGCCCCAGCGGCGCATTTTGGCCGAGTCGCTGCCATGCGCTGGCGACAAATTCTTGATGCTGTCTCGCTCGCACGATGCTTTGGTGGCGGCTGGCTACGTGTATGTGGGCATGGACCACTTTGCCTTGCCTGCAGATGCTTTGGCGGTGGCCAAGCGGCAAGGGCGCTTGCACCGCAATTTCCAGGGCTACAGCACCCAAGCGCAAACCGATTTGATGGCTTTGGGCGTGTCGGCGATTGGCCGCATGGGCAGCACCTACAGCCAAAATGCCAAAACCATGCAAGCCTACGAGGACATGCTCGACCGTGGGCTTTTGCCGGTAGAGCGCGGCCTGGTTTTAAGCCGTGATGACCACATTCGGCACGCGATCATCATGGCCCTGATGTGCCAGGGCCATCTGCTCTACGAATCCATCAACCTGGCGTGGTTGGTGGATTTCCAGACCCTGTTTGCCAAAGAGCTGCTGCAGTTGCAAACCCTGCAAAGCCAGGGCCTGGTGCAACTGAGCGAGACGGGCATACAGGTCACGCCCAAGGGCTGGTATTTTGTGCGCAGGGTGGCCATGGTGTTTGACCGGTACTTGCAGGCCGATCAGAACCACGCGCGGTTTTCAAAAATCATCTGATGGGGGATTTGTGCTCAGTTGATCTGAAGCCTATGCCCTGTGGAATAAGCCTTCCAGCGGAAACTCAATGCAAAGTTCTTTGGCCATCACGGCCTTGACGATGGGCGTCTTGGGTGGGCCACACTGCGTCGCCATGTGTGGTGCGGCCTGCGCCGGTTTGGGGCAAGCGGGGGGCGTGCACCGTGCCCAAGCTTTGTGGGCCTTTCAAGTGGGGCGTTTGCTGGGTTACGCGCTCTTGGGCGGGGTGGCGGCCGCCAGCGTGCAGGGCCTGGGCTGGTTGACCACACAGTCGGCGGCCATACGGCCGGCTTGGACATTGCTGCACTTGGCGGCTTTGGTGCTGGGGCTTTTGCTCATGGTTCAAGCCCGGCAACCGGTTTGGCTGGATGGCGCGGCCCGCCAATTGTGGGCCAAGGTGCGCGCTTTTTCTGGGCGATGGGGGCGCGCGGCACCGCTGATGGTGGGCGGCTTGTGGGCCTTGATGCCCTGCGGCTTGCTTTACTCGGCCCTGATGGTGGCGGCCTTGACCAGTCGGCCCTTGGATGGGGCGGCCAGCATGGCCTTGTTTGCAATGGGCAGCAGCATCAGCTTATGGTCTGGGCCTTGGTTGTTTTTGCGCATGCAAAGCTTGGGGGATGGCGCTTGGGGCATGCGCGTGGCCGGGCTGGCCTTGGCGGGCATATCGGCCTATGCTTTGTGGATGGGCCTGGTGCAAGGCCAAGCGCCTTGGTGCCTGACGCCGGTTTGAGGTCTAAGCTTTGATCGCTGACCCTTTGCCCAAGCATTGACACCCGGCGCCCAACCCGGCTGTTTAGGCCACCAGGCCTTTGGAGAGCATGTAAGCCGCCAGCACATACAAGACGCTGGCAAAAACGCGCTTGAGTTTTTTGACGGGCCATTGGTGGGCCGTTGAAGCACCCAATGGGGCCATGACCACGCTGCAAGCGGAAATCACCACCAAGGCCGGCAGCCAGAGGTAACCAAAACTGTAGTCGGGCAAGTTTTGTACGCCATGGCCACTGATGATGTAACCGGTCACATTGGCCATCGCAATCGGAAAGCCCAAGGCGGCACTGGTGGCCACCGCGCTGTGGATGGCCACGTTGCACCAAGCCATGAAGGGCACGCTGATGAAGGCCCCGCCAGCGCCCACCAAGCCCGACAACAAACCGATCAAGCCACCGGCACCCAAGAGGCCTTTGAAGCCAGGCACTTGGCGGCTGGGGGCGGGTTTTTTGTCCAAAAACATTTGCGTGGCCGAGAAGCCAACAAACAGGGCAAAAAACAAAGCCAGGTGAGTGCCCTTGGCGAAAGCAAAAATGCCCAAGCTGCCGATCAAACTGCCCACTACGATGCCTGGTGCCAGTCCTTTGACCAGGTCCCAGCGCACCGCCTTTTTCTTGTGGTGGGCGCGCACGCTGGACACCGAGGTGAAGATGATGGTGGCCATGGAGGTGGCAATCGCCATCTTGACCGCCAGGTCGGGTTCCACACCGCGCTCACCAAGAAGGTAGATCAAAAAGGGCACCATGATCATGCCGCCGCCAATTCCCAGCAGGCCCGCCAAGAAGCCAGTGCACAGGCCAAGAACGGCCAATTCGGCCAACACCTGAGGTTCAATGATCATGTTTGGGGGGGGTGGAAAAAAGAAGGTGTCTGCGAGTGCCACCGGACCGGCATCCTGAACCGGGGTTCAGGTGGGCGAGGGCAGAAGGGTGTTGGGTTCATCTGACGCGAGATGATCACGCTCACCCAACGATGTTCCAAGCCCGGGCTCTAAGAGCATTGGTTCAAGGAAATATAAAGCCCAGCATGCACCGCAGACAGGGCCATTGTAGGTCTTTATGCAAGTCACCCCGGGCTGACCGTGGGCTTAAATCAATTGGCCGTCTTGTTCGATGACTTGGTCCAAACGTTTGAGCAGTTGGCTCAAGCGTGCCTGCGAGGCCTGCGGCATGTCGGCCACCGGCGTTTCCTTGGCGGGCAGGTCGGGGGCCGAGTCGCTTTGGTCGAAGGCCAAATTGAGCGCGGCCAAAACAGCGATGCGATCACGGGCTTTGATTTTGCCCGCATCGCGGATTTTGCACATGGCCTCATCCACCTTGGCCACAGCCGCCAGCAAACGCTCTTGGCCGCCTTCAGGGCAGCCCAAAATATAGCTCTGACCCATGATCTGGACGTCAAGTTGTTGGTTGCTCATGCGGAGGCCTCAGGCGAAGCGGTGGCGTTGGAGGTGGGGGCGTTGGAGGTGGGCAGGCGCTCTATCAGGGCATCGACGCGGGCTCTGGCAGCAGCCAGACGCGACTTGAGTTGGTCACGTTCAAGCGTGAGCACTTGAACTTGCTGGGCCAACAAAGCATTGGTGCGTTGAAGTTCTTCGTGGCGCAGCAACAAATGATCCACACGCTCGGCAATTTGATCAATGGTGTCGGTTTGGGCCATGGCAGACAAACAAAAAGAGTTGACCTTATTGTAGAGCTTGGGCTGATTTTCCAGACCGAGTGACAGGTTCGGGCCTAAAATATGTGCTGTTGGTGCTCGCGTTGCCGGTTCACGGCGCGCAGTTCAACGGGAAGCAGGAGGGAAAAGCCTACACGGCCCACCTAACCTGCGCTGCCCCCGCAACGGTAAACAGACGGGTCTTCAGTTCACTGAAAACCCAGCTTTCATCTCAAACCACTGGCCGCCCTGAAACAGGCAGCTGGGAAGGTGGTGAAGGTCGCCTCTGTCAGCCCGGATACCGGCCAACAAGGTGGATGCACGCCCTGACGGGCGCGTGTCCGTGATGCCCATGCACTGTCGGGGAAGGCGGTGAGGGCTTATGTTCTGGGATGTTCGTCATGAACTTGTTTTGCAGACCTGCGCGCTTGCTCGTGCTGGGTTTTTCTTTGTCTTTTTCTTTTGGAGCGGCGCTCGCTCAGCCGAAAACGGTGCTCGAGGAAGTGGTGGTGACGGCAACGCGTGTCCCGCAGAGCTCGGGCGCGCTGGCAGCCGGGGTCACTGTGATTGACGCTGCAGCCATTCGCGCGATGGGTGCGACCAGCGTGAATGAGGCCATACGCTGGCTGGCGGGTGTACCCGGGCGGACCAGTACCTCAGGCGGCTCTGATCAATCGCTGGACCTGCGGGGCTTTGGCGAGACCGCCGAGAGCAATTTGGTGGTTCTGGTCGACGGCGTTCGGCAAAACGAAGGCGATTCTGGCGGTACCAGCCTGTCATGGCTGCCCATTGAAAGCGTACAGCGTGTTGAAATTTTGCGAGGCAGCGCTGCGGTGCTTTACGGTGATGGTGCCACTGGCGGGGTCATCAACGTGCTGACCGGCGGATCCACAGCCAAGCCGGGCGCTCAGGCGCAGCTGGGCCTGGGCTCTGACGGCCTGCGGCAGGCCAAGGCGCAGCTGTCGGGCGCTGCGCAGGACTGGCGTTGGCAGTTCAGCGCATCTGCCCTGGACGGGAACTCCTACCGAGAAAACTTTGACCGCAGCGAACGCAATGGCGTGGCTCGCGTGTCGTGGGACAGCGAGGGGCTGTCTTTGTCGGCACGCCTAGGCCTTGCTTCATCCCGGGGCGGTCTGCCCGGAGGCTTGACGCCGGCCGAGGCGCGCGCCACGCCGTCCAAGAGCTTCAAGCTCCTTGACCGCGGTGAGCAAGAGTCGGCCAATCTGCTGCTTGGCGCCCAATTCAAACTGGCCGATTGGCGCATGGCCATTGATTTGAGCCAGCGCCAGTCCGACACCTTCTCGAACTATGTCTCTGACGGCTATCTGGCCAATGTTGCTGTCACATCGGCCCGTCAAAGCGTTCGCAGCTGGCGTGATTACTCCGCCTTGGGCACCGAGATGCGCACCCAGCTGGGCATTGATTTGGAAACTTGGGACGCCGAACGTGACAACAAAGCCGATTGGGGTGACAGCCAAGTGCAGGTCCGCCAGCGTTCCCAGGCGGTGTATTTGCGGCAGGAGGCTGCATGGCCAGGTCAGGGCTGGAGAGGCTCGGCCGGCGTGCGTCGCACGCTGGCCGAGCGCAGCGTGACTGGCGCTCAGGCTGGCCGCATTGAGCCCGACAACACCAGCTGGGAGCTTGGTGTGGTCCGCACCATTGCCAATGCCGGCGAAGCTTATGGGCGCCTGAGCACGAGCTTTCGATTGCCCAATGCCGACGAGTTCAGCTGTTATGTGGGCTACGGAGGCTGCACCAACAGTTCTGTGAGTATTCTCAAGCCGCAAACCTCGCGCGACTTGGAATTGGGCTGGCGCCAATCCGATGCCCAAGGGCTGAGGGCGGTGCGCTTGTACCGCTCCCATGTGCGTCAGGAAATTGGCTTGGATGCAAGCCAGTTCAACAACATCAACTACGATCCCACCCGGCGCCAGGGCATAGAGTCCGAGCTGAAATGGATGCTGAGCAAAACCAGCGAGCTTGGCGCTGTTTTGAACCTGCGCAGTGCTCGCTTTGTGGAGGGCGCTTTTTCAGGACGGACCGTGCCCTTGGTCTCGGCGCGAACCCTGACCGTGACTGCCCGTCATCAGCTGGACGGCCAGCAAACATTGAGCTGGGCGACGCAGATGCAATCGTCGCAGCGCATTGCCGGCGACTTGGACAACAGCTGCACCGATCGCATTTCCAGCTATGGCGTCAGCCGGGCCCGCTACGCTTACGCTGAGGGTGCTTGGGAGTGGGCGCTGACGGTCAACAACGTGTTTGATAAGCAGTATTACAACTACCGCACCCGCTGTGACGCGAGCAAGCGTTCTGTTTATCCTGAGGTAGGCAGAAGCTGGCTGGTGACCGCTCAGCGCGCCTTTTGACCCCCATGACCCCCCAACGCATTGTCTGCCTCACCGAAGAGGCCACCGAATGGCTCTACCTGCTGGGGCAAGAGGCGCGCATTGTGGGCATCTCGGGTTACACCGTGCGGCCGCGTCGGGCGCGTGAGGAAAAGCCCAAAGTCAGTGCATTTTTGACGGCCAAGATCGACAAGATTTTGGCGCTCAAGCCCGATTGTGTTTTTGGTTTTTCTGACCTGCAGGCCGACATCGCGGCCTTGTTGATCCGTGCTGGCGTGCAGGTGACCATCTTCAACCAACGCAGTGTGGACGAAATTTTCTCCATGCTTTACCAGGTCGCAGCCATGGTGGGCCATGCCGAGCAAGGCTTGGCAACGCTTGCGGCCATGCGTGCTGAGCTGGACGCCATCGCCAAGCGCGCTGCGGGTTTCAAGCGCCGACCGCGTGTCTATTTTGAAGAGTGGGACGAGCCCCACATGAGCACCATCCGCTGGGTGTCCGAATTGATGGGCATTGCGGGTGGGGACGATGTTTTCCCGGAATTGGCGCTGCAACCCATGGGGCGTGAGCGCATCATCGCAAGCGGCCAAACCATTGTCGATCGTGCCCCTGACATCGTCATCGGCTCTTTGTGCGGCAAGAAGTTTCGCCCCGAAAAAGTGGCGGCTCGCGCAGGCTGGCAAGACGTGCCAGCGGTGCGCCATGGGCAGATTTTTGAAATCAAGTCGGCCGACATTTTGCAGCCTGGCCCTGCCGCGCTCACCGACGGCGTGGCGCAACTGCACCGCATTTTCAGCCAGTGGGAATCGCTGCATGGCTGAGCGTTTCAGGGCCTGGCCCCCAACATGGGTCCTTTGGGGTCTTGTGGCTTTGGGCTGCTTGAAGCCCGCAGTGGCTGTGACCGTGCGCGACGACCGGCAGCAACAGCTGCAGCTTGTTCAAGCCCCGCAGCGCATTGTGAGTTTGTTGCCCTCACTCACCGAAACCGTGTGCGCCCTGGGCGCTTGCCAGCGCTTGGTGGGTTTGGACCGCTATTCGAACTGGCCCGAAAGTGTTCGCCACTTGCCCCGAGTGGGCGGGGGACTGGACCCCAATATTGAAAGCATCGTGGCGCTCAGACCCGACCTGGTTTTGTTGGCCAGCTCTACCCGGGGGGCCGAGCGCTTGCAAGCGCTGGGCCTGAAGGTGCTGCGTTTGGAGCCCCAAACCCATGCCGACGCGCAGCGCGTGTGGCACACCGTAGGCCAGGCCTTGCATCTGCCCGAGGCGGAGACCGAACGCATGTGGCGCGGCATTCAGGCCGGGGTGCAAGATGCGGCCCAATCGCTCAGCCCGAAAGCGCGCCAACAGCAGGTTTATTTTGAGGTCAGCCCCACGCCCTATGGCGCAGGCGAGGCGTCTTTCATTGGCCAGACCTTGAGCCTCATGGGGGTGGGCAACATCTTGCCCAAGGCCCTGGGCGCATTTCCCCAGGTCAACCCCGAGTGGGTGGTGCGCGCACAACCTGACGTGATCATGGTCGGCGACAGCAGCCGCGCCAGCATGGAAAAGCGCCCCGGCTGGACGGCCCTGCGCGCTTTGCGCCAGAACAAGGTGTGTGTTTTTCAGCCCGCCGAGTCCGATACCTTGGTGCGTGCTGGCCCCCGCATGGACGAAGCGGCTCGCCTGATGGCCAAGTGCCTCAACCGCATGGCCTTGAGCCCGCCGCAGGGCTTGCCATGACCGCCAGCGCACACCCGCAGCGCGGCCTGTGGGCCTTGTTGTTGCTGGGCCTGGCCTTGGTGGTGTTGGGCACTGCCGCAGGCAGCCAAGGCTGGCAAGCGTGGTGGTTGGCACCGGCCGACGCGCTCTCGCAGCAAATTGTGTGGGACATCCGTTTGCCGCGCAGCGCGGGTGCTTGGTTGGGGGGCTGTTTGTTGGGACTGGCCGGTGCCGTGGCCCAGGGCTTGTTTCGCAACCCGCTGGCCGATCCGTATTTGCTCGGCAGCGCCTCGGGGGCGTCTTTGGGGGTGGGGGTTTATTTCAGCCTGTTTGGCGGCAGTGCTTGGGCCTTGGGGGTTTGGCAAAGTCTGGGTCTGACCGGGGCGGCCTTTGTTGGGGCCCTGCTGGCCGTGTTGCTGACCTTGATGTTGGCCCAAGGCGTGCAAAGCCTGCGCTTGCTCTTGGCCGGTGTGGTGGTGGGCGTGGTGCTGGGTGCCGTCACTTCTTTGCTGTCGATCTTGCAGCCCGCCGTGTTGCAGGCCATGCAGGGCTTCATGCTGGGCTCGACCGCTTTTGTTGACGCCACGGCCTGCCTGAGCATGGCCTTGAGCCTGGCCCTGTGCGTGGTGCTTGCAGGGGTGTTTGCGCGGGTGCTGGACGCACTGACCCTGGGTGAGGCCACCGCACAAAGCCTGGGTGTGCCCCTGGGCTTGGCCCGTTTGGTCTTGGTGGGGGTGATTTCTTTGGCCACCGCCAGTGCGGTCGCCCACATGGGTTTGGTGGCGTTTGTGGGCTTGGCTGCGCCCCACTTGGTGCGCTCGCTGGTGCGCGCCACCCATGTCTGGCTGGTGTTGTTGTCTGCGCTCATGGGCGGGGTCTTGTTGACGCTGGCCGACCTGCTGGCGCGTGTGCTGCTGGCCCCGCAAGAATTGCCCGTGGGGGTGATCACCGCGTTCATTGGCGGAGGCTATTTGCTCTGGCGTGTGCACCAAAGCGCGGGCCACAGCGCAGCGCAAGAGGGCATGCGATGAGTTTTGCGCTGGAAGCCCGTGGCCTGCAGGTGAAGCTGGGCACGCGTGCGGTGCTGCAGGGCATCGATTTGGGCATTGCCGCTGGGCAATGGACCTGTGTGGTGGGGCCCAACGGGGCGGGCAAATCGACCCTGCTCAAAGCCATGGCCGGATTGTTGCCGCATGCGGGGCAAGTGCTTTGCCAAGGCCAGCCCTTAAGCCAGATTTCGCCGCGTGCGCGGGCACGGCAAATGTCTTGGTTGGGGCAGGGGGAGACCACC
>CAMCNQ010000027.1 GCA_945875955.1 Limnohabitans sp. Rim8
CATGGGCAGCATGTACGCTTTGGTGGCCTTGGGCTACACCATGGTCTACGGCATCATCAATCTGATCAACTTTGCGCACGGTGAAGTGCTGATGGTGGGCGCATTAACAAGCTGGTCTGCCATCGGCATGATGCAGGACGCCATGCCCGGTGCTCCGGGATGGGTCATATTGATTTTGGCCACCTTGATCGCCTGTGTGGTGGCGGTAGTCCTGAACTTTTCGATTGAAAAGATCGCTTATCGACCTTTGCGCAACAGCCCCAAGCTGGCCCCCTTGATCACCGCCATCGGCATGAGTTTGTTGTTGCAAACCTTGGCCATGATCATCTGGAAGCCCAACTACAAGGCCTATCCCACCTTGTTGTCGAGCACGCCCATCAACATGGGTGGGGTGGTGATCACGCCAACGCAAATCATGATCTTGGGCGTCACTGCCGTGTCCCTGGCGATCTTGATGTGGCTGGTCAATTTCACCCGCCTGGGTCGGGCCATGCGCGCCACTGCAGAAAACCCCCGGGTGGCCGCTTTGATGGGCGTCAAGCCCGACATGGTGATTTCAGCCACATTCGTGATCGGTGCCGTGTTGGCCGCCATTGCCGGTGTGATGTACGCCTCCAACTACGGCACAGCGCAACACGCCATGGGATTCTTGCCGGGCCTGAAGGCCTTTACGGCGGCCGTGTTTGGCGGCATTGGCAACCTGGCCGGAGCCGTCATTGGCGGTATTTTGCTGGGCCTGATCGAAGCCATTGGTTCGGGCTACATCGGTTACCTGACTGGGGGTGTGTTGGGCAGCCATTACACCGACATTTTTGCGTTCATTGTCTTGATCATCGTGTTGACCCTGCGCCCCTCGGGCCTGATGGGTGAACGTGTGGCCGACCGTGCTTGATGGAGGTGAACATGAAAAAAAACAAGACATTTCAATACATCCTGATCGGTGCGGCGCTCATCGCCTTGCCCCTGATCCTGCAAATTTTCGGCAACGCTTGGGTGCGCATCGCCGACATGGCATTGCTCTACATCTTGCTGGCCGTGGGCCTGAACATTGTGGTGGGCTACGCGGGTCTGCTTGACCTGGGGTATGTGGCCTTCTTCGCGGTGGGGGCCTACATGTACGGCCTGCTGTCGTCACCGCATCTGACCAACACCTTCGCATGGATTGCTGCCGCCTACCCCACGGGCATGCACATGCCCATTTGGCTCATCTTGCCTGTGGCTGCCGCTTTGGCGGGATTGTTCGGCATGCTGCTGGGGGCACCCACGCTCAAGTTGCGTGGTGACTATTTGGCCATCGTGACCTTGGGCTTTGGTGAAATCATCCGTGTGTTCATGAACAACCTGGACCACCCGGTCAACATCACCAACGGCCCCAAAGGCTTGTCCCAGATCGATCCCATTTCGATCTTTGGTGTGAACCTGGGAAAAAAACTGATGATTGGCGACTTTGAAATCGCCTCGGTCTCGCTGTACTACTACCTGTTCCTGAGTTTGGTTCTGGTGACCATTGTCGTTTCGCACCGATTGGAGGTGTCCCGCATCGGCCGCGCCTGGATGGCGATCCGTGAAGACGAAGTCGCCGCCAAGGCCATGGGCCTGAACACCCGCAACCTGAAGCTGCTGGCTTTTGGCATGGGCGCCACTTTTGGTGGCGTGTCGGGTGCGATGTTTGCGGGTTTTCAGGGATTCATCTCTCCCGAGTCCTTCAGTTTGATGGAGTCGGTGATGATCGTGGCCATGGTGGTTTTGGGTGGGTTGGGCTATTTGCCCGGCGTGATTCTTGGCGCGATCTTGTTGTCGGCTTTGCCCGAGGTGTTGCGTTACGTGGCGGGCCCCTTGCAGGAGATGACCGGGGGGCGCCTCGACGCGGCCATCTTGCGCCAGTTGTTGGTGGCTCTGGCCATGATTGTGATCATGTTGATGCGGCCTCGCGGGCTGTGGCCTTCACCTGAGCATGGCAAATCGCTCACGACGAAATGAAGGGGCAGACCATGAATCCAACAGCCAACCAAGACACGGTCCTCCATGTTTCGGGTATTTCCAAGCGTTTCGGTGGCCTGCAGGCCCTTTCTGACGTGGGCATCACCATCCAGCGCGGTCAGGTCTACGGCCTGATCGGCCCCAACGGTGCGGGCAAGACCACGTTTTTCAATGTGATCACCGGCCTGTACACACCGGACAGCGGTACTTTTGAGCTGGCAGGCAAGCCCTACCAGCCCACGGCCGTGCACGAAGTGGCCAAGGCGGGCATTGCCCGGACGTTCCAGAACATCCGCTTGTTCGCCGAAATGACCGCCCTCGAAAACGTGATGGTGGGCCGCCATGTGCGTACCCACTCCGGTTTGCTGGGGGCGATTTTCCGCACGCCCGGTTTCAAGGCCGAAGAGGCTGCGATTGCAAAGCGTGCGCAAGAGTTGCTCGACTATGTGGGCATCGGCAATTACGCCGACTTCAAGGCCCGCACGCTGTCGTATGGCGACCAGCGTCGCCTGGAAATCGCCCGCGCTTTGGCGACCGATCCGCAGCTGATTGCGCTGGATGAACCTGCTGCCGGCATGAACGCCACCGAAAAGGTGCAATTGCGAGAGCTGATCGACCGCATCCGCCAAGACCACCGCACCATCTTGTTGATCGAGCACGATGTGAAACTGGTCATGGGCCTGTGTGACCGCGTCACGGTGCTGGACTACGGCAAGCAAATTGCCGAAGGCACGCCTGCCGATGTGCAGAAAAATGAAAAAGTGATTGAAGCCTATCTGGGCACGGGAGGACACTGAGATGGCCGACATCCTTTTGAAAGTCAAAGACCTGAAAGTGGGTTACGGCGGCATTCAGGCGGTCAAGGGCGTGAGTCTGGACGTGCACGAAGGCGAACTGGTCACCTTGATTGGCTCCAACGGTGCGGGCAAGACCACCACCATGAAGGCCATCACCGGCAGCTTGCCGCTGCAAGCGGGGGACATCGAGTACCTGGGCAAAAGCATTCAAGGCCAAGGGCCTTGGGACTTGGTCCGGCAGGGCTTGGCCATGGTGCCAGAAGGCCGAGGCGTGTTCACCCGCATGTCCATCACCGAGAACCTGCAAATGGGTGCTTACATCCGCTCGGATGTGGCGGGCATTGCCGACGACATCGAGAAAATGTTCACGATTTTCCCGCGCTTGCGCGAGCGCAAAGACCAACTCGCTGGCACCATGTCGGGCGGTGAGCAGCAAATGCTGGCCATGGGCCGAGCCCTGATGAGCCGACCCAAGGTCTTGCTATTGGACGAGCCGTCCATGGGCCTGTCCCCCATCATGGTGGACAAAATTTTTGAGGTGGTGCGCGACGTGTACGCCCAAGGCGTCACGGTGCTCTTGGTCGAGCAAAACGCCAGCCGTGCTTTGGCTGTGGCCGACCGAGGATATGTGATGGACTCCGGCTTGATCACCATGACCGGTGTGGGCAAAGACATGCTCCAAGACCCCAAGGTCAGGGCGGCCTATTTGGGCGAGTGAGCCCAGCCGTGTCAGTGGCACTGTTAAAAAAGCCCGGCATGCCGGGCTTTTTTGCAACTGGCGCCGGGCCTTGTCACCGCTCAATCCACCCGTGCCCCGCTGGCCTTGACCACGCTTTCGTAGCGCGCCAGTTCTTTCTTCATGAAGCCCCCAAACTGCTCGGGCGTGTTGCCTACGGGTTCAGCCAGCAATTGGGCAAAACGGCTTTGGGTCTCGGGGGTTTGCAGCGCGGCCACAAAAGCTTTGTTCAGCCGCTCCACCACATCGCGTGGCGTGGCGGCCGGGGCCACCAAGCCCCACCAGGTGTCGATTTCAAAATCCCGGAGGGTCTCGCTCATGGCTGGAATGTCTGGCAAGGCTTTGCTGCGCTGGGATGTGGTTACCGCCAGCGCCTTGAGTTTGCCTGCCCGAATGTTGGCCGCTGCAGTGGCCAGGTTGTCAAAGTTGAAGTCGACTTGGCCCGACAACAAGGCCAGTTGCGCCGGGTTACCGCCGTTGTAGGGAATGTGCACCGCGAAGACGCCAGCCGCCCGTTTGAACATTTCGCCAGCCAAGTGTCCTGCACTGCCGTTGCCACCCGAGCCAAAATTCAGCTTGGCGGGGTTGGCCTTGGCATAAGCCACCAAATCGGCCAGGCTCTGGATCTTTAGGCGCTCAGCGGTCTCGGCGTTCATCACCAACACATTGGGCACGCGCAGCATTTGTGTGATGGGCGCAAAGTCGCGGCTGGCATCAAAGGGCATCTTGGCAAACAGCCAAGGGTTGATGGCGTGTGTGGCCGTGGCCGCGATGCCAATGGTCAGACCATCAGGAGCCGCTTTGGCCACCAGGTCAGCGCCCAGGTTGCCGCCTGCACCGGGACGGTTTTCGATGATCACCGTGCCCAGGCTGTCTTTCACCCGCTCGGCCAAAGCCCGCGCTGTGACATCGATCGGCCCACCGGGTGCATACGGCACGATGAGGCGAATGGGGCGGCCTTGCGCCCAGGTCGGCAAGCTCAGGCCGGTCGCCAAAGCGCTGAAACAAAAATCACGGCGTTGCATGGTGTTTCCTTTTTCTTTGTAGGTCGTAGGCAATAAGGAGAAATTCAGCCCCGACATGGGTGTGTGTCAGGGCCTAAGCCCACGACCAACCGGAGCCTGTATTCAGGCCGAGACTTTGTCCGCCTCGGATGTGAACGAATCGGCGAAAAACGCTTCTTCGGGCAGTCCAGCATGCGCCACATAGTCCCGTTTGGCCGAGTCGACCACGATGGGGGCACCACAGGCATAGACCTGGTGACCTGACAGGTCAGGAAAGTCTTGCAACACCGCCTGGTGAACAAAACCGGTGCGGCCCGACCATTGGTCGTCCACCTCGGCATTGGAAATCACCGGGATGTAGCGCAAATGGGGCATTTCGCCCAATCGGGCTTCCACCCAGTCGGCCATGTACAGGTCTGACGGACGACGCCCGCCCCAATACAGCGTGGCCGGGCGGGTGATGCCCCGGTGTTGCATGTGTTCGATCAAGGCCTTGATGGGGGCAAAGCCCGTGCCGGAGGCCAGCAAAATGATGGGCTTGTCGGTGTCCTCTCGGAGGTAAAAACTGCCGTAAGGCCCCTCGGCCCGCAGGATGTCTTTTTCCTTCATGGTGGTGAACACCGGGTCGGTGAACTTGCCGCCGGGCATGTGCCGGATGTGCAGTTCCACCGTGGGCGGGTTGACTTCCAGGGTGTGTGGCGCGTTGGCCATGCTGTAGCTGCGGCGTGAGCCGTCGCGCAACAAAAATTCGATGTACTGCCCCGCGTGGAACTTCATCACGTCGTTGGCAGGCAATTGCAGCTTCAAGACAACCACATCGGCTGACTTTTTCTCCAAGCTGACCACCCGCACGGGCATCTTCTTAACCGGCAGACCCCCTTCGCTGGTGACTTGCTTGGACTCGAGCACCACATCGCTTTGGGCGATGGCGCAGCAGGTCAGCACCAGGCCTTGGGCTTCTTCCTCATCGCTCAGGGCCTTGGACTGGTGTGGGCCATGCACCACGGTGCCCGAGAGCTTTTTGCATTTGCAAGAACCACAGGCACCATCTTTGCAGCCATAAGGCAGACCGATGCCTTGGCGTATGCCTGCGGCCAGCAGGGTTTCTTTGTCGTCGGCGCTGAATTGACGGCCGCTGGGCAGCACAGAAATTTGGTGGCTCATCTTTTGGGTATCCTTAGCGGGTCTGAATACGACCCGGAACCCCTGATTTTGCCTTCAAACCAAACCCCTTTGGGCGCACTGCCTGCACGTTTTCGTCGCCAACGCATCTTGATCGTGGGCTGTGGGGACGTGGGCCTGCGCACAGCCGGGCAATTGGGCGCACCCCAAAGCCAGCGGCTCAGGCTGTTGGCCCTGACATCCTCGCCAGAGCGCCTGCGATTGCTGCGCGCATGCGGCATCACCCCTTTGTTGGGTGACCTGGATGATGCAGCGAGTTTGAAGCGCCTGGCCGGCATTGCCCACCGGGTCATCCATTTGGCACCACCGCCCAATGCCTCAGAGCGTGACCCCCGCAGCCTGGCCTTGGTGCGGGCCTTGCGCCTGCGCTCCATGCCACAAGCTTTGGTGTACGGCTCAACCACGGGGGTGTATGGCGACTGCGGGGGACAGCGCATCAACGAGACGCGCGCCGTCCATCCCCATACCCCGCGGGCGCAGCGCCGGGTGGATGCCGAAGCCCTGATGCGCTGGTTGGGCCGCAGTGGGGTGCGCGTGAGTGTGCTGCGCATTCCCGGCATCTATGCGGCTGATCGCGAAGGGGGCACGCCAAGAGCGCGCTTGCTCAAAGGCACACCCGTGTTGGTGGCCAAAGAAGATGTCTACACCAACCACATCCATGCCAACGACTTGGCCCGTGCCTGTGTGGCCGCCTTGTGGCGCGGCAAGCCGCAGCGCGTGGTGAATGTGAGCGACGACACCGACTTGAAAATGGGTGATTATTTTGACTTGGCGGCCGACCTTTACGGCCTGCCCAAACCACCACGGATCTCGCGCAGCGATGCCGATACGGCCCTGCCCTTGATGCTGCTGAGCTTCATGCAAGAGTCAAGGCGACTGGACAACAGCCGCATGAAGCAAGAACTCAGGCTGGTCTTGCACTACCCGCACGTGCGCGATGGCCTGAGCCTTCAAACCGCCTTGTTTGGCTTCTGAACCATGCAGGCATTGCGCATCGACAAATGGCTGTGGGCGGCGCGTTTTTTCAAAACCCGCAGCCTGGCCAGTGAAGAAATCGGCAAGAACCGGGTGCAGATCAATGGCCAAGATGCCAAAGCCTCTCGAGAGGTGAAAGCGGGCGACACCGTGCGCATTCGCCAAGCCCAGGTGGAGCGCACCGTGGTGGTCAAGGGCATCAGCGCCGCGCGCGGCCCGGCTCCTGTGGCCCAACTGCTTTATGAAGAAACCCCAGAGAGCATCCAAGCCCGAAGCGTGGCGGCCGAACGCAACCGCTTGGCCCGTGAACCCGCGCTGAGCATTGAGCAAGGGCGACCGACAAAACGCGATCGCCGTCAAATTGAACGCACCTGGGATGACCGCTGGAGTGCAGGCATCGATTAACAGGGCGCTGCCCTATGGGGCTATGCCGTGCGCGTGGCGGGATCAAGTTTTCCTTCAGATAGAGGTTTACCCTTGGTTTTGAGGCCTGTTTCTGTGCTCAAAACCCCCCATGGTCTGCTCCTTGCACGCCGGGTTGCTTGCCAGCAGGGGGCCTTTGGCTTTTGAGTCAAAATGCGAGTCGACTTGAATCACTTTTGCGAGAATCGACATGGCCATGGCCAAACCCACATCTGCAGACAGCCAGCCCATTGCGGTCTCGGACGAACAAATTGAAAGGGCCGCCGAGGTCTTTCGGGTCATGTCTGCGCCCATGCGGTTGCGCATCATCAGTTGTTTGTGCGGCGGAGAAAAAAACGTGGGTGAATTGTTGAATGAAATCAACACCACCCAACCCAACATGTCCCAGCATTTGAATTCGCTCTACACCGCTGGGATTTTGGACAAGCGGCGCGAGGGCGTGCAAATTTATTACCGCATCGTCAACAACCACATCGTCAACATCTGCAGGGCTGTTTGTCACCAAACAGACGCTGAGACTTGAGCCTTTGCCACAACCGGGTTTCCCCTAGCCCCAAGTCAGGTGCTGCGTGGCTAATATCCGTTCATAAGGAAAAACCAATGAAACGTTTTTTGTTTTTGATCGCAGGCTTGTTGGCATGCACTTCGGCCAGGGCCTGGAGTTTCGGGTGTGCAACAACACCTTGCAGTCACGCAACATCCCGCACGGCAAGTTGTTGATGGCGTCCAAAATTGTCCCCTCTGGAGTGGCCGAAGTGGCCAATTTGCAAGCCAAAGAGGGCTATGTTTACATCCACCCGTGATCGACACGTTTGAGTTTTTTTGAGGAGATCCCATGAAGTGTTCAAAGTCCTTGGTCCTGACCTTTTGTCTGACCCTCTCGGCTTGGGCCCAAGCCCAAGCCCAATCACCCAGCGCCATGCAAGCGCGCAGTTGGGCGGCAGGCTGTGCCAACTGCCATGGCACCAACGGCCATGCCGAACCAGTCATGGTGTCCCTGGCGGGCATGAACAAAGACGACATGGTCAAAACAATGCTGGACTTCAAGTCGGGGCGCAGACCCGCAACGGTCATGCACCAGCTGGCCAAGGGCTACAGCGATGTCCAAATCCAGGCCATTGCCTCTTTCTTTGCAGCCCAGAAAAAATAAGGAGATTCGCCATGCAACGCCGACATTTTTTACAAACGGGCACAGCACTGGGTGCTGCAGGACTGATTTCAGGCTGCGCGACCATGGGCGGCAAAGGCCCCAAGGTGGTCGTGATTGGTGGCGGCTACGCCGGTGCCACAGCAGCCAAATACATCCGCATGTGGTCTGACCGTGCGATCGAAGTCACCTTGGTCGAGCCCAGTCCCAGCTTCATTTCCTGCCCGATGTCCAACTTGGTCATCGGTGGCAGCAAAACCATTGCCGAGATCACCACCCCCTATGACAACTTGGTCAAACGCCATGGCGTGAAGATGGTGCAAGACCGCGTGAACAGCATAGACGCCGACAAACGCGTGGTCAAACTGGCCGGTGGTACGGAGTTGAGCTACGACCGTTTGATCGTCTCGCCTGGCGTGGACTTCATGTGGGAAACACTGCCCGGCATGAGCAAAGCCGGTGCCAAGGACAAAGTGGTGCATGCCTGGAAAGCCGGTGCCCAGACCCTGTCCTTGCGCAAGCAATTGGAGGCCATGCCCGATGGCGGTGTCTTTGCCATGTCCATTCCTTTGGCCCCTTACCGATGCCCGCCTGGCCCCTATGAGCGTGCTTGCCAGGTGGCCGAGTATTTCAGCAAGTTCAAGCCCAAGAGCAAGGTGCTGATTTTGGATGCCAACGACGATGTCACCTCCAAAGGCGCGTTGTTCAAAAAGGCCTGGGCTGAGCGCTACAAAGGCATCGTGGAATACCGGGCCAAGCACAGCGCCATCGATGTGGATGCAGACACCAACACGCTCAAATTTGAATTCAACGACGACATCAAGGCCGCGGTGTTGAACGTGATCCCCAGCATGCGGGCAGGAGACATTGCCGTCAACGCAGGTCTGGCCACGGTCAACAAGCGCTGGTGCGAAGTCGACTTTCTCACCTTCGAGTCCAAGGCGGCCAAGAACGTGCATGTGCTGGGTGATGCCACGCTAAGTGCCCCGGCCATGCCCAAGTCGGGCCATATGGCCAACCAGCATGGCAAAACCTGCGCTGCTGCCGTGGTGGCCTTGTTGACCGGTCAAGAGGTCAACCCCATGCCGATTTACAACAACACCTGCTACAGCTTTGTCAGCACCGAAGATGTGGTGCATGTGGCCAGCGTTCACAGCTATGACGCGGAGAAGAAAACCATGCTGACCGTGCCTGGTTCGGGGGGCGTATCCTCAGCTGCCAGTGAATTGGAAGGCCGTTACGCCTTGGCTTGGGCCAGCAACATCTGGGCCGACACCTTGGCCTGATGTTTTTGTCCAACAAGCCGCAGCCGAAAGTCTGCGGCTTTTTTTTGGGTTACCCTGGCCAGCCGCATCGCCTCTGGGCGCTGGCAAACCCGAGGCCGACAGGGCATGCGCCTCAGCCACTTTGGGCGGCACACATGGTCTGCCAACGCCCACCCCCGCTGGGATTGCCCATTCGATGGGGTGAGGTGGGTCTGTGGACGCAGGGTGTGCGCTGCGCTTGCAAAAAACTGGCAAGCTGCGTGGGTTGATTTGGTCATTCAATATTCACTTATATTTGGTGTTGCACCCCATGCCTCAGACTTCTCAAATCCCACCACGATCGGCTTTCTGGGCCGCCAAGGCAGCGCGCTGATGCACGCCATTTCCAGACGCCATGGTTTGGGACTGTTGATGGCCCTGTCGGGTGTGACGGCTTGGGGTCAGTCCAGCCACGCGGTGAATTTGCCTGCGCCCCAGTCCTTGAAGGAAGAGTTGGCCAATGCCCTGGGCAAAAAGCAAATTTTGACCGTGATGGTCAGTTTGGAGGGCTGTGTTTTTTGCCGCATCGCGCGGCAAAGCCATCTGCTGCCGATGCAAAAAGCGGGCGCCGCCATTGTGCAAATCGACATGGGCAGTGCGCAAACGGTGCTCGATTTTCAAGGCCAGGCCACCACCCATGGCCAACTGGTCAAGCAGTGGAAAATCACGGTGGCACCCAGTTTGTTGTTTTTTGGGCCCAAGGGACAAGAGGTGGCCGAGCGCATGCAGGGCGGCTATTTGCCCGATTTTTACGGCCCGTATTTGGAAGACCGCTTGGCCAAAGGTCGCACAGCCCTTTGAGGGCGTGCCGGGTGCAACATGACCTGTGCGTGCATGTCTGCTGCGCTGTGCGCTCAGCGTTTGCGCGCCGTCATGCCCAAAAGGCCCGATATGCCGGCATGCGCAGTGCCTTCATCCATTTGTTCTTCGTAGGTCTTTAAATCCAGCATGTCGTATTGGGGGAAAGCCTCTCGCATCAGTTGTTCGTCATACAGGTGGTCCCGTTTTCCGGGGCCGCCGGTGTTGTATTGCAATTGGGCCAGCGAGTAACCCTGAATGACCAGCGTGCCACCGGGTTTCAGGCTGGCATCCATTTGAGCAAACAGCGCTGCCCTGTCTTCGGGGTTGGCAAACTGAAAGAAAATGCCGACCACGTTGTCGTAATGCGCGGTTTTCCAGTCAAAAGACTGCCAGTCGCTGCACTGCCAATGCACGCTTTGGTGGCGTCGCTGAGCCAGGTTGCGGGCTTTTTCCAATGCCAAGGGCGAGAAGTCAAATGCATCGACTTGCAAGCCCTGTTCCGCCAACCACACGCCGTTGCGGCCCTCGCCATCAGCCACAGACAGGGCAGAACCCGGTTTTAAATGGGCCGCTTGGCGTTGCAGGTAGACATTGGGCATTTCTCCAAAAATGTATTGCGCAGTGGCATAACGCCGATTCCAAGTGTCTACGGGGTTGTTGAAAGTGGTCATGGTTTTACCAAGAGGGGGCATGTCGACACGATGGTTGCGAATTGAGTATATTAGCGAAAACGCATGGATGAGCGATTCAAGTCTTTCGCGACGCCGTGGTTTTTTGAGCTTGCGCCAAGTGGCTGTTGCATCATCGCGAACATGCGCTTGAAACACCACTTCGCACAAATCCGTACTTTTATACCAACACGAAAGCCCAACCATGAAAACAGCCCATGATTTGGTTGCCCAAGCCAAACAGAACACCCAAGAAATTGCTTTGGACCAAGCCGAGCAAGCCATTCGCAATGCCGACGTGCTGATCGATGTGCGCGAGGCCGATGAGTTTGCAACAGGCCATTTGCCCGGCGCGGTGCTGATGCCGCGTGGGCTGCTGGAGTTCAAACTGAGTGCCAGCCCAGCCTTGGCCGACAGAGCCCTGAAGGTGGTCTTGTATTGCAAAACCAGTGGCCGAGCAGCCTTGGCCGCGCAAAGCATGAAGGACATGGGTTATCTGAATGTGCAATCGATTGCCGGGGGTTTCGATGCTTGGCTTGCTGCTGGCAAACCCGTCCACAAGCCAGCGCAGCCCTCATTTGAATGAGGCGAAAATCGCCAGGAGTCGGAAGGCACAAACCTGTGAAATTCCTGAGAACTGAGCGTCCACAAAGCCCTTTCAGCTCATTTTTTGCGTTAAATTAGCGACTGTTTATATTCGAACCCGGGAGAAGTCATGAAACTGTTTTCAAGCTCTGTGTTGGTATTGGCCTTGTTCTCGGCCCCGGCCTTTGCCAATGTGGAACTGGCCAAGAAAAACGCCTGCATGGCCTGCCATGCCGTCGATAAAAAATTGGTGGGCCCCGCTTACCAAGAGGTGGCGAAAAAATATGCAGGTCAAAAAGACGCCGTTGCCAACTTGGCCAAAACCATCAAGGCCGGTGGCTCGGGCAAGTGGGGGCCCGTGCCCATGCCTGCTCAGGCCGGTTTGAGCGATGCCGACGCCAAGACCTTGGCCGAATGGGTGCTCGCTGGCGCCAAGTGAGTTCGAAAAGCCATGGAGCCAGCTGGGGTGTTGACGCCAGCAGGTCCAAGGCCACTTTGCTGTTGGATGGGCTCTCCAGGGTTCTGGAGGGCTTTTTTTTAGGGGCTTCAAAATGATGACATCCATGCAAAAAGGCACAGGCCTTTTGCTCGTTTGCTTTGCAGCAGCGGCAACGGCTGAGCCCGCCATCTTCAAGGGGGCCGACTTGAAACTGGGGAGGCAGATGATGGACGACAACAAATGTGTGGAATGCCACGCCTCCAAAGTGCCTGGTGACGGCAGCGCCATCTACAAACCCAAAGGCCGAATCAACACCCCGGGTTTGTTGCGCGGCATGGTCGAGCAGTGCAACACCGAGTTGAACATGGGCATGTTCCCCGAAGAGGTCAGTGCGGTGGCCGCTGTGTTGAACAGAGACCATTACAAATTCAAGTAAAACCGCCCTTTTTTGCTTGTTTCTTCATCAGGTTCAACAAGTTGACCAGGCCAAGGCTTCCTCGGGTGTCCTTGCGGTGGTGCAATGGCCAGGTGCTGAAAAAAAGCATTCATTTTTTGGAGTCCATCATGCGCAAAACAGGGTCTTGGGTGAAGTGGGGCGTTCTGGCCAGTTCCTTGGTTCTGTCCGGTTGTGGCACCCTCAACACCTTGGGCAAATTGGAAGACGGTGCAGGCGCAGAAGCCAAACGCATGTGGGACCGATGGGTTGAGGGCGATGGCGACATCGCGATTGCGACCACTTGGGAGCGCAAGGTCAAGGCAGGGGTGAGCGCCGCTGAGGTGGAGCAAGTGCTCAAGCAAGTTGCAACCGAGAGAAACATGAAAGATGTGGGCACTTTGTCCTTGTCCAAAGAGTTGGAGGCGCGCACCGGGCTAAAGCAAAAGCTGTTGACGGTGTATTCTTTTTGCACACCCACCACAGCGCGCCGCATGGTTGATTTCAGCCCCCACATGGCGGCCTATTTGCCGTGCCGCATTTCTTTGGTGGAAAAAGACGATGGCCTGTGGCTGTACACCCTGAACATGGACATGATGGTGAAAATGGGGCGCAAGCTGCCATCGCCTTTGAAAGAAGAGGCGCTTGCGGTGCGTGACACGATTTGGGAGATGATGGAACGCGGCTCCAAGGGCGAGTTCTGATCTCAAAATCCAAGCGGTGTAAACAAAATGCGCATCGAGCATGCCAAGGGGCTGGCTGCGCTGCATGCTTGTAGACGCATGGTTTGAGCCCCCAAGAAATGCGCACCAAGCAGCACGGGTTTCGGTGTTGGCTTGGCTTGCTTTGCGCAACGGCCACACCAAATGGGCTTTGAGTGACTGTGCATCCAAAAACAGCGAAGTGCCCAGCATGGCCAATGCCCCGCAAAACAAGGGGTCGGGGCTTGTTCTCGGTGTAATCCCTGATTCGGCTTTTTAATTTGTCTTTTATATTCGAACATCCGAATATACTGATTTTGACGCTGTACGCATGAACAATGAACCCGATGGCTTGTATGGCAAAGCAGCGAAATTGTTTGCTGTGCTGTCCATGCCCATTCGCTGGCGCAGCATCAGCGAACTGTGTCAGGGTGAACAAAACCCAGGGCCATTGTTGGGCGGCTTGGGTTTCACGCAAGCGAACATGTGCCCGCATCTGAACAGCATGCACAGACCGGGCATTTTGGCGAATCGCAGGCAAGGGGCGCAAATGTTTGACCGCATCGCAGATGAATCTGTCGCGATGGCCTGCAAGACTGTGTGCCATCAGTAGAGAAATGAATTGACAACTCAAAACAAGGAGTTCGTGTGAAAGAGGAGCGCATTCGTTCTGGGAGGCTACAAAAAGCACCGGAAAATTTCCTGACCCAAAGTGGCATTCAAGCGGTCTTTGGTGAGGGCAAAAATGGCCGTCGCGACTTCATACGCAACGCATTCGCGGCCGCCGCAGCCGCTGCGGCCGCGCCCGTGGCCATGGCCCAGGGTAACCCAGTGCCCGTCGAAGGTGGCGACACCAACATCCTGAATCTGCCTGAGCATGCCGTCGGCTTGGGTCAAGGCGTGGCCGTTGAGGGCTACGGCAAGCCTTCCAAGTTTGAAGCGAACTTGCAGCGCCGCCAAAGCCCAGGTCTGACACAGACCACACAAGCTTCGGTGTCGTTTGCCCCACTGCAGTCCTTGTTCGGTATCGTCACGCCCAGCGGTTTGCACTTCGAGCGGCACCACCAAGGCTGGTGGGACATCGACCCGTCCAAACACCGTTTCATGATCAACGGCATGGTCAAAAAGAACATGGTCTTCACCATGGACGAGATCATGCGTTTGCCATCGGTATCGCGCTTTGCCTTCATTGAGTGCGGTGCCAACACCGCGACTGAGTGGGGCAACGTGGCCGTGCCCACGGTGCAGTACACGCACGGCATGATTTCTTGCAGCGAGTTCACGGGCGTGCCCTTGATCACCTTGCTCGAGTTGGCGGGTGCTGACTTGAAAAATGGCAAGTTTGTGCTGGCCGAAGGCGGTGATGGCTCTTCCATGACCCGCACCATCCCGATGAGCCTGATCACATCGGGCGAGGTCATCGTGGCCTATGGCCAAAACGGTGAAATGCTGCGCCCTGAAAACGGTTATCCGCTGCGTTTGGTGGTGCCGGGCGTGCAAGGTGTCAGTTGGGTCAAGTACCTGCGCCGTGTGGAAGTGGGTGACAAACCCTATGCGGCCAAAGATGAAGCGATTCACTACATCGACTTGCAACCCAGTGGCTTGCACCGCCAGTACACCAACTTGCAGGAAATCAAGAGTGTGGTCACCACGCCTTCGGGTGGTCAGGTCTTGCTGGACAAGGGCTTTTACAACATCACGGGTTTGGCCTGGTCGGGCAAGGGCAAGGTCAAGCGGGTGGACGTGTCCACCGATGGCGGGCGCAATTGGCGTCAGGCTCGGCTGGAGACCCCAGTGCTGTCCAAAGCCTTGACCCGATTCAACCTGGATTGGGTCTGGGACGGCAAGCCCGCCATCCTCCAGAGCCGCGCACAAGACGAGACGGGTCATGTGCAGCCCACATACCAGCAGTTGCGTGCTGTGCGTGGCACGCGCTCTACTTACCACAACAACGCCCTCCAGTCCTGGTTGGTGCAGGAAAACGGTGAGGTGAAAAATGTCCAGGTTTCGTGATGCCGTTTTGACGGCGGCCTTGCTGACCCTTGCTGGCTTGGCCTTTGCACAAAGCACCTTGTACCCGGGTGTGGGCCGAGCCGCTACGCCTCAAGAAGTGGCCAAGTGGGACATCGATGTGCGCCCCGACTTCAAGGGCCTGCCTGCCGGTTCGGGCTCGGTGGCCAAAGGCCAGGATGTGTGGGAAGCCAAATGCGCCCACTGTCACGGGGTATTTGGTGAATCCAACGAGGTGTTCAGCCCGCTGATTGGTGGCACCACTGCCGAAGACATCAAGAAAGGCCGTGTGGCCAACTTGCAGCGCAGCGATTATCCCGGACGTACCACCCTCATGAAGGTGCCCACGGTGTCCACCCTGTGGGACTACATCAACCGTGCCATGCCTTGGACCAACCCCAAGACACTGAGCACGGAAGAGGTGTACGCCGTCACGGCTTTCATGCTCAACATGGCCAACATCGTGCCCGACAACTACGTGCTGTCGGACAAGAACATCGCCGAGGTTCAGGCACGCATGCCCAACCGCACTGGCATGAGCACTGCCCATGCCATGTGGCCCGGCAACGAATTGGGTGGCGTCCAAAAACCCGACACCGCCAATAAGATTTGCATGAAGGACTGCACGCCCGAAGCCAAAGTGGCTTCATTCCTGCCGGACTTTGCGCGCAATGCCCACGGCAACTTGCAAGAACAAAACCGCATCGTGGGCCCTCAGCGCGGTGCGGACACCACCAAACCCGAGCCCAAGGCCGGTATGCCGGTGGCCGCAGCAGCCCCAGTGACCGCTGCCAAGCCTGAAAACAACGAAGCCAAAGCAGCGATTGCGCTCTTAAACAAGCACAATTGCTCAGCCTGTCATGGCATAGACAAGAAAATAGTGGGTCCAGGCTTCAACGAAATTGCCAAAAAGCAATCAGGTAAAAACGACTATTTGCTTGGCAAAATCAAGGCGGGTGGCGTGGGCGTTTATGGTCAAATTCCGATGCCGCCTCAATCGCTGCCTGACGCAGATGCCAAGAAAATTGCCGAATGGATTTCCAAGGGGGCCAGCAGGTAATTCGGGGGATTCCCCTGTTGCCATGCTGAACCTGTTTCAATAGCATCACCCCATCATCAAGGAGATATCAGATGCAAAACCGTCGCGAGACACTCAAACAAAGCGCTGTTGTGGCTGGCCTCTTGGCCACCGCGGGTTTCCCGCAGTTTGCCCACGCCGCCTTCAACAAAGCCGCATTCGACGCCAAGTCGGTGCAAGACGCGGCCAAGGCCGCTGGAGCGACCAGTCTGACTGAAAGCAAAGACGTCACCATCGTCGGTCCGGACATCGCCGAAAATGGTGCCGTGGTGCCCTTGGGTGCCAGCACAGCACTGCCTGGCGTCAAGCAGCTGTTGATCATGGTTGAAAAGAACCCATCCGCTTTGGTGGCCATGTTTTATGTGACCGATGCGGTCGACGCCAACTTCTCGACCCGCGCCAAAATGGGCCAGTCGTCCGATGTCTATGCTGTGGCCATCATGAACGACGGCAAAGCCTTGTGGGCCAAGAAAGAAGTCAAGGTCACTCTGGGCGGTTGCGGCGGCTAAGTTCCGGTGCACAGCCTCCATACATTGATTCATTGAAAGATTTAGGAGAGAAAAAATGGCAGATCCAATGCGCATTCGTGCCCAAGCCTCTGGTGACAAAGCAACCGTTCGTGTGCTCATGAGCCATGAAATGGAAACCGGTCAACGCAAAGACGCTTCCGGCAAAACCGTGCCTGCCTGGTTCATCCAGGAAGTCACAGCCAAGCTCAACGGCAAGGACGTGTTCTCCGCCGAGTGGGGCCCCGCCGTGTCGAAAAACCCATTCATGCAATTCACCGTGAAAGGCGCCAAAGTCGGCGACAAAATTGCGGTGACCTGGAAAGACAACAAGGGCGATACCCGCACCGACGAAGCCACCGTGTCTTGATGAATGGATGAGTCAATCAAGGGTGAAGTGACCACTTCATCCTTTTTACGTTTGAAATACCCGCAGAGTAACAATGACAAAAACATCAAATCTGTTCATGGTCCTGGCCTTGGTAACAACGGCCGCGCCAGCGTTGGCCCAAAAGACCACCAGCCAAGGCATCGACGAATACCGCGCCATGCTGCAAGACGGCAACCCGGCAGAACTTTTTGAAGCCAAAGGCGAAGACCTCTGGAAAAAGGCCCGCGGACCCAAAAATGCCAGCCTCGAAGAATGCGACCTGGGTAAAGGCGCGGGTGTGTTCAAAGGTGCTTTTGTGGAGTTGCCCAAATACTTTGCAGACACCCAGCGCATGCAGGACTTGGAGTCCCGCTTGGTGAGTTGCATGGAAACCTTGCAAGGTTTCAATGCGGATGAAATTTCCAAAACCGCATTTGGTCGCGGCGAGATGGCCAATGTGACCGCCTTGGCCACCTGGATCGCCGCCGAGTCCAAGGGGCAGCGCTTTAACCTGTCACAAGCGCACCCCCAAGAAAAAACTTTCTACGAAGTGGGCAAGCGCTTGTTCTTTCTACGTGGCGGCACGCATGACTTTTCGTGTGCCTCTTGCCACGGCGAAGAGGGCAAACGCATTCGCTTGCAAGACCTGCCTGTTCTGACCAAGAACCCCGGTGATGGCGTGGGCTTTGCCGCCTGGCCCGCCTACCGTGTCTCCAATGGTCAGATGTGGAGCATGCAATTGCGCCTGAACGACTGCTATCGCCAGCAGCGGTTCCCTTATCCTGGTTTTGCCAGCGACGCGACGATCGCCCTGTCCACCTACTTGGGTGTGAATGCCAAGGGAGCAGCTTCGGTTGCCCCGGCCATCAAGCGCTGATCTGAACAGGAGAAAAAAATGAACAAAAAGACCCCACTTGTACTGGCCGGCTTGGCTGCCGCTTTGGTGACTGCAGGCTGTGCATCTGGCCCC
>CAMCNQ010000028.1 GCA_945875955.1 Limnohabitans sp. Rim8
TGGGGCAAGTTGCTGCCTGCAGCCACGTCCAAACGCATGGGCGGTTTGCCTTTGGGCCTGGCCCATGGCGTCAAAGTGCTTCGGGCCGTGAGCAAAGGGCAAAGCCTGACCTGGGACGATGTGGCCATGGACACCAGCACCCACGCCTACAAAATTCGCCGCGAGATGGAAGCCACGGCCGTGCTGGGTTAACGAGCTGGCGCTTTCTAAAACCCCTTGCCCCAAAGGGGCCCCTTGGCCAGCAGGCCAAGTCCAAGCCCATGGCTCTGACAGCGGCTCAGGCCAGTGGCCCATGACCCGGCTTGGGCTGGCGCGGCGCTGTCATGGGCGCCGTCTGTTCAAAAACTTCTTCTGCAGGACGCGCAGCGATTGGAATCAGGGTTTGCACCGTTAAAATAGCCGCTTTTCCGGCCAGCCCCAGTCAGCGGCCCCGGCGCCCTGTTTTTTTCTGTCCCTTTACAAGGCCACCCTGTGCCCCTGAATATTTCGACTTTTGAAGGCGCCAACGCCCTCAGCGACTTTCGAATGGCCCAGCTCTTGCCTCGACTGAACGCCGTTTCCGGTCAGATCCAGGGTGTTTCAGCGCGCTTTGTGCATTTGGTGGCCACGCCCGAGCCTTTGGCTGGTGCCGACCAGCGCACCTTGTCGTCCTTGCTCAGCTATGGCGAGCCTTACACCGGCCCAATCGACGGGCCCAGCATCGTGGTCAGCCCGCGTTTGGGAACGGTCTCGCCTTGGGCCTCCAAGGCCACCGACATCGCCCGCAACTGCGGTTTGGCGGTGCGCCGGGTTGAGCGGCTGACCGAATACCGGCTGGTGATGAAGTCGGGCCTGCTGGGCACGGCCAAAATCAGCCCCGAACAATGGCTGCAAGTGGCGCAAGGCCTGCACGACCGCATGACCGAATCGGTCATGTCCACTCGGGATGAAGCAGCGGCTTTGTTCACCCCACTGCAGGCGACGCCCATGGCGCATGTCGATGTCTTGCTGGGCGGACGTCATGCCTTGCAAGAAGCCAACCGCCAATGGGGTTTGGCCTTGGCCGAAGATGAAATCGACTACCTGGTCCAGGCCTTCACCGACCTGCTGCGCAACCCCACCGACGTGGAGTTGATGATGTTTGCCCAGGCCAACAGCGAGCACTGCCGCCACAAGATTTTCAATGCCCAATTCACCATCGACGGCGTGGCCCAGCCCAAGAGCCTGTTTGGCATGATCCGCAACACCCACCAATTGAACCCGCAACACACGGTGGTGGCGTATTCCGACAACGCCTCGGTCATGGAAGGCCACCGCGTGGAGCGCTTTGTGGCCAGACGGGGCGAGCAGGGCGCGGCCTACCAGCCTGAGAGCGCTTTGCACCATGTGCTCATGAAGGTGGAAACCCACAACCACCCGACCGCGATTTCGCCGTTTCCAGGAGCCTCTACGGGTGCGGGCGGTGAAATCCGCGACGAAGGTGCCACGGGCCGTGGCTCCAAGCCCAAAGCGGGTTTGAGCGGCTTTACCGTGTCCAAACTGTGGGGCGGCATGTCTGACAAAGTGGGTGGCAAACCCGAGCACATCGCCAGCCCCTTGCAGATCATGACCGAAGGGCCTTTGGGCGGTGCGGCCTTCAACAACGAGTTTGGTCGGCCCAACCTGCTGGGCTACTTTCGCGAGTACGAACAAACCGTGGACGGTGTTCTGCGGGGCTACCACAAGCCCATCATGATCGCGGGCGGCCTGGGCCAGATCGATGCGGGCCAAACCAAAAAAATCGCATTCCCCGCTGGCAGCTTGCTGATTCAGCTGGGAGGGCCGGGCATGCGCATTGGCATGGGCGGCAGCGCGGCCAGCTCCATGGCCAGCGGCAGCAATGCGGCCGAACTCGACTTTGACTCGGTGCAGCGCGGCAACCCCGAGATCGAGCGGCGGGCGCAAGAGGTCATCAACCATTGCTGGGCGCAAGGCGAGAACGCAGGGCCCTTGGGCAGTGGCAACCCGATTTTGGCCATCCACGATGTGGGTGCAGGCGGCCTGTCCAACGCCTTTCCTGAGTTGACGAATGACGCAGGCCGTGGCGCGCGTTTTGATTTGCGTGCGGTGCCCCTTGAAGCGACGGGCTTGTCGCCCAAAGAAATATGGTCCAACGAAAGCCAAGAGCGCTATGTGCTGGCCATCGCGCCCGAATCATTGGCGCAGTTCCAAGCCTTTTGTGAGCGAGAACGCTGCCCGTTTGCGGTGATCGGTGTGGCCACCGAGGAGCGCCAGTTGGTGCTGACCGATGGCAGCCTCGACACCACTGTTTCTTCTGAATCCACCCCATCCGCCTTGAGGGGCAGTGAACCACACGAAGTGGCAAGCGAGGCGGCTGCAGTCCATATGCCCATGGACGTGTTGCTGGGCAAACCGCCCAAAATGCACCGCGACGTGCACAGCGTGCCGCGCCAGTCCCCGCCATTGGCCTTGACCGGGCTGAGCTTGCAACAAGCGGTGATCGATGTGTTGAGCCATCCCACGGTGGCGTCCAAACGGTTTTTGATCACCATTGGTGACCGCACGGTGGGTGGCCTGACCCACCGCGACCAGATGGTCGGTCCCTGGCAAGTGCCGGTGGCCGATGTGGCCGTGACCCTGGCCGATTACGCGGGCTTTGCCGGTGAAGCCATGAGCATGGGTGAGCGCAGCCCCTTGGCCGCGCTCAATGCCGCAGCCTCAGGGCGCATGGCGGTGGCCGAAGCTTTGACCAATTTGCTGGCTGCCCCGATTGACTTGCCAAGGGTGAAACTCTCGGCCAACTGGATGGCCGCTTGTGGCGAGCCGGGTGAAGACGCCGCGTTGTACGAAACCGTCAAAGCCGTGGGCATGGCGCTGTGTCCGGCACTGGGCATCTCCATCCCGGTGGGCAAAGACAGCCTGTCCATGCGCACCCAGTGGGCCGCACCCCAGGGCGATGCCAGCGCGGGTGTTGAAAACCGCAAGGTGACATCACCCGTGAGCCTGATCGTCACCGCCTTTGCCAGCTTGTCCGATGTGCGCGGCACGCTGACCCCGCAACTCGATGCACAAGAGAGCGACACCAGCTTGTTGTTGATCGACCTGGGTCAAGGGCGCAACCGCATGGGCGGCAGCGTGCTGGGCCAGGTGCTGGGTCAGTTTGGCGACCAAGTGCCCGATTTGGACGAGCCGCAGCAACTGGTGGCCTTGGTCAAGGCCATCAACCAACTGCGTGCGCAAGGCCAGATCTTGGCTTACCACGACCGCAGCGATGGCGGCTTGCTGGCCACGGTGGCCGAGATGGCTTTTGCCGGTCATGTGGGCGTGGCCCTGAATGTGGACATGCTGGTGACCGAAGGCGACGGCATCAGCGACAGCCGGGCGGAGTATGGCGATGCCAAAAACTGGGCCGGTCAGGTCAGCGCCCGGCGTGAAGAACTCACCCTCAAGGCCTTGTTCAACGAAGAGCTGGGGGTGGTGATCCAGGTGCGCACGGCCGAACGCAACGCGGTGATGCAAACCCTGCGCGAACACGGCCTGTCCAAACACACGCATGTGGTGGGCAAAACCCGTCCCGCCAGCGCGGCCATCAACAAAGGCGTGGGCCAGCTCAGTGTTTGGCGCGACACCAAGGAGGTGTTTGCCGCCGAGTTGCCAGACCTGCACCAGGTGTGGGACAGCGTCAGCTGGAAAATTTGCCAACAGCGCGACAACCCGGCCTGCGCCGACGCCGAGCATGCCAGCGTGGGCTTGGCTTCTGACCCGGGCCTGCATGTGTCGCTGGGGTTTGACCCCCGCGAAAACGTGGCAGCGCCTTTTTTGAATTTGTCGCGCCCCAAGGTGGCCATCTTGCGCGAGCAGGGCGTGAACTCGCATGTGGAAATGGCCTACGCCTTTCACTCGGCCGGCTTTGAGCCGCATGACGTGCACATGAGCGACCTGCAGTCAGGCCGCGCCCAATTGACCGACTTCAAGGGCTTGGTGGCCTGTGGCGGCTTCAGCTATGGTGACACTTTGGGGGCGGGCATAGGGTGGGCGCGTTCCATCACCTTCAACCCGCTGCTGGCCGCGCAGTTCAAGGGCTTTTTTGCCCGTCCCGACACCTTTGGCCTGGGCGTGTGCAATGGCTGCCAAATGTTCGCCGAGTTGGCCGACATTGTTCCGGGCGCACAGGCTTGGCCGCGCTTTACCACCAACCAAAGCGAACGCTTTGAGGCCCGTTTGTCCATGGTCGAGGTGCTCGAATCGCCCAGCTTGTTTTTGCATGGCATGGCCGGCAGCCGCTTGCCCATCGCGGTGGCGCATGGCGAGGGCTTTGCCAATTTCAAACACCGGGGCGATGCGGCCAAGGCCCTGGGGGCCATGCGCTTTGTGGACAACCACGGCCAGGCCACCGAGCAATACCCCTTCAACCCCAACGGCAGTGCGGGTGGGTTGACGGCGGTGACCACGGCCGACGGGCGCTTTACGGCCATGATGCCGCACCCCGAGCGGGTTTTTCGAAATGTGCAAATGAGCTGGACCGATCTGGCCCAAACGGGTGGTATCCACGCCAGCAGTCCTTGGCTGCGCGTGTGGCAAAACGCCCGAAAGTGGGTGGGCTGATTGACTGCTCGCCCCAACAACTGGACGCCTGAGCAGTGGTTTCCACCCTCTCAGTTGGCGTTTTATTTTGACTCCAACGCCTGGGCCAAGGGCACCTCGCTGTACCTGAAAAACGAGGTCTTGTCGGCACGCCTGACACCCGATGGCGACGACTGGCAGATCGACGCGCTGGTGCAAGGCTCGATGCAAGAGCCTTACAGGGTGACGGCCCATTTGCGGGTTTCTGAAGGCGGCAACTTGCAGGCTTGGCGATCTCGCTGCACCTGCATGGTGGGGCGCTTGTGCAAACACAGTGCGGCGGTGGGCATCCATGTGGCCATGCAGGGCACGGCCATGCGCGAACACCCAACCGAAGAGGACTCAACTGTCTTGCTGGGCGGGGCTGAACACCTGAACCAGTTGCGCCAAGAAAAAGAATTGCAGCAAGCCGAGTACCAGGTTCGCGATTGGTTGTCGCGCCTCAAAGGGGCCAACACACCCGCAGGCTTTGCCTTGCCCGGCTTGGCCCACGACCATTTTTTGTATTGCTTAAGCGCCTTTTCACAAGGCCATCGCCCGGTCTTTCACCTGACCATCAAACGGGCCATCTTGAAAGCCAACGGCAAATGGGGCAGAGCCAAGAAAGTCTCCAGCCAACCCTATCCCAGCGACCCGGTTTGGCAGGGCTGCGACTTGGGTGAAAAAGATATTTTTGACCTGATGAAGGCCTTTCCTGCCACCAACAGTTTCAGCGCCTATGGCTTTCAGGGGGCCATACAGCTGCAAGGCCTGGTGGCCCCTTTGATGCTGCGCATGTGCGCCGCCACCGAGCGCCTGATGTGGGAAGACGGCAAAACCCTCAAGCCCTTGCAATGGCGCGACACGCCCGCTGTGCTGACCGCGCAGTGGCAGTCTGTGACGCCCCAAGGCCATCTCAGCGGTGGCTGGAAGCTGCACATGCAAACCCAAGAGCCGGGCGTGGTGTATGGCCTGAACGAGCCGCCCTTGTTTGTGCAACCCCTGCAAGGCGTTTGCGGCTTGCTCGACACCCAGGGCATGAGCGCCGAGCAGGTGTTGCTGATGTCCCAAGCGCCCATGATGCCCGAGCGGGTGGCGCTGAAATTTCAACAGCAATTGATCGACACCATGGGCCATTGGCCTTTGCCGCCGGTGATTGAGAAGATGCCTGAAATCCGTGGCCTGGTCCCGGTGGGGGTGCTGCAGCTGTCGGCCATGCCGCCCCATTTGCGCAGCGAGATGGGCCTGTTTCAGGTCGAGTTGAAGTTTGCTTACGGGGATGACTGCACGGCCTATTGGCCGCACCACCAAGCCCGCGTGGTGGTGGGCCAAGGGCCTGGCGTGCGCATGCTGCTGCGCGACCTGAAAGCAGAACTCGCCATCTGGGAGCAATTGAACGATCTGGGGCTGATGCTTTGGGACGAGAACCTGTTGGGCATGCCCAGCCCGCAAGGTCAAGCCCTGTGGCTGAACTGGCTGGAGTCCGACTTCGCGCCCTTGCGCGAAGCCGGCTTTGAAGTCCACAGCCGCGAAGGCTTGGGCCAGTGGCTGCGTTTGGCGGACGACGTGCAGGTGCGCATGCAAGGCGAAAGAGGCGAGGGGGCCGAGGGCACTGACGACGCCTCGCCCTGGTTTGACCTGTCATTGGGCATGAACATCGACGGCCAACGTGTGAACATCTTGCCCTGGGTGCCAGAAATCCTGCAGGCCATGGCCAGGGCCGGGGTGATGCTGGTCGGCCCAGAAGCCGATGCGGCCAACCAGGCCAACCAGGCCGATCGTTGGCCAGACCACCTGTACCTGCCCGATTTGCAGGGACCGGGCTATGTCAAGCTGCCCACCAGCCAGATCAAACCCTGGTTGGCCATGCTGCTTGAATTGCATGGTGAGCGCGGCCACAGCTGGGGCGGTGAAACCTTGCGTTTGTCACGGCTGGAGGCGCTGCGCACCGCAGCGGCCTTGGGTGAGGGAGCGGTCTGGCAGGGCGCGGGCCAACTGCAGTCTTTGGTGCAGCAAATGCGCGGCGCCAGCGCCTTGGCCGAAGTGCCTGTTCCCCAAGGCCTGCATGCCACCTTGCGGCCCTACCAGCAGCAGGGCCTGAACTGGCTGCAGTTTTTGCGCGAACACCGCTTGGCAGGCATATTGGCCGACGACATGGGCTTGGGCAAAACGCTGCAAACCCTGGCCCACATCCTGACCGAAAAACACGCAGGTCGTTTGAGCAAACCCGCCTTGATCGTGGCACCGGTGAGTTTGCTGGGCAACTGGCAGCGCGAGGCGGCCCGGTTTTGCCCCGGCCTGTCGACCCACATCCACCACGGTTTGTCGCGCCATGAAACGGTCGAGGCCTTGTGCCGCTTTGACGTGGTCATCACGGCTTACTCCCTTTTGTCGCGTGACAAAGAGATGTGGATGCAGGCGCCTTGGCATTTGTTGGTGCTCGATGAAGCGCAGAACATCAAGAACGCCAACACCAATGCCGCCCAGGTGGTCTCCGAGATTCCTGCGGTGCACCGCTTGTGCCTGTCGGGCACACCGATTGAAAACCATTTGGGTGAACTGTGGAGCCAGTTTCACTTTTTGATGCCCGGTTTTCTGGGCAGCCAAAGGCGCTTCACCGAGTTGTTTCGCAACCCGATTGAGCGCCTGGGCAACAGCGAAAAAATGGCCCAACTTCGCGCGCGCGTGACGCCCTTCATGTTGCGGCGAACCAAAGATTTGGTGGCCAGCGAACTGCCGCCCAAAATCGAAACCCTGATGCCCGTGGCTTTGCAAGGCCAACAGGCCGACCTGTACGAGACGATTCGCCTGGGCATGGAAAAAACTGTGCGCGACGCGCTCAACACCCAGGGTTTGGCCAAGTCGCAAATCACCATCCTGGACGCCTTGCTTAAATTGCGCCAGGTGTGCTGCGACCCCCGCTTGCTCAAACTCGGCGCGGCCAGCCAGGTGAGCGAATCGGCCAAATTGGCGCAGTTGCTGGAGATGCTGCCCGAGATGGTGGCCGAGGGGCGCAAGATTTTGCTGTTTTCGCAGTTCACCGAAATGCTGGGCCTGATCGAGCAGGCTTTGCCCGACTTGGGCATTCCATGGGTCAAGCTCACCGGCCAGAGCAAAAACCGCGATGCCATCATTGACCAATTCACCACCGGCCAGGTGCCCTTGTTTCTGATCAGCCTGAAAGCTGGTGGTGTGGGCCTGAACCTGACGCAAGCCGATACCGTGATCCACTACGACCCGTGGTGGAACCCGGCGGTCGAAACCCAAGCCACCGACCGCGCCCACCGCATTGGCCAAACCAAAAACGTCTGGGTCATCAAGTTGGTGGCCCAAGGCACGATTGAAGAGCGCATGCTGGCCTTGCAAGCGCGTAAAGCGCAACTGGCGCAAGACATGTATTCGGGCGCGGTGCAGCGCAAAGAACCGCTGTTTGGCGAGTCGGACCTGAACGAACTCTTCAAGCCACTGGGCTGAGCGGGCGGGTTTGGACATGTGGCCAAAATCCCTGTCTGCTCTCATGCTGGGGCTGTTGATCGCTTGCCAGCCTGATGGTCCCGCCATCGCGCCTCCTGAGACTTACCCTGTGCTGGGCGGATGGTCGCCCACCGACCCCTTCGACGCCACCGTCCAAGAAGCTGCTCGCTTTGCGGTGCAGACCTTCGCGGTGCAAAACAAGGCGAGGGTCCTTTACAAAGAAGTGAACGAGGCGCACCAGCAGGTGGTGGCAGGTCTCAACTTTGAACTGCTTCTCCAAGTGACAGTGGATGGCACACCCCGTCAAGCCAAGGCCAAGGTATGGCGGCAACCCGATGGTGCGTATCGCCTTCATTCGTGGGATTGGTTGGACTGATGCAGCGCTTTACGAGAGCGCCTGGATCGGTAATAATATTTTTATTACTCGGAGATGCCGCCATGACCACCACCGTCAAGTTACCAGACCCCCTTGAAAAATCCTTGCGCCAGCGTTGCGCCCAAGAAGGCCGCAGCATCAGCGAGGTCATGCGCGATGCCCTGACCGCCTACCTCGCCCAGCCAGCGGTCACCACATCGGCATTTGTATTGGGCGAGGGCGTTTTTGGGCGATTCAGTGGCGCTATGGATCTGGCCGAAACCCGCAAAAACCAGTTGCTTGACGCTTGGGAGGACAAACAGGGGCGACGGACATGACCGCCCAACTGGCCACCCCCCCGGTGGCTTTGACCGCGCAAGAACCCCATGCCCCGTTTTTGCATCAACTGCCCGTGCAAGATGCCCTCATCGACAGCGGCCCCTTGTTGGCCTTGTTCAACCGCAGCGACAAATGGCACGCGCCTACCGTGGCCTGGCTGCAGGCCCACCCGCAAGTGCGTTTGCACAGCACTTGGCCTGTGCTGACCGAGGTGTGCGCCCTGCTGGCCCGGCGCATCCACAACGGGGCGGCGCTGGACTTTTTGCAATGGGTGCAGCGCGGCGCGGTGCAACTCGATGCGCCGGCCGACTGGAGCCTGACCAGCGTGCTGACCATCTGCCAACGTTTTGCCGACTCGCCGCTGGACCTGGCCGACGCTTCCGTTGCCGAAGCCGCCGAACGCCTGGGCATTCGCCACGTGGTGTCGATTGACCAAGACTTCGATGTCTACCGCGACGGCAAGGGCCAAGCCCTGCAAAACCTCTTGCGCTGACGCGCTTTTGAACACTGTTAAGAAAGACACCCAATGGCCGCCTCCAGTTTGCTGACCCTGATCGACGACATCGCCACCTTGCTCGACGATGTGGCCACCATGACCAAAGTGGCCGCCCGTCAAAGCGCCGCAGCGGCTGACGATGTGGCCGCCATGACACAAATGGCCGCCAAAAAAACCGCAGGTGTGCTGGGCGACGACTTGGCACTGAACGCCCAGCAGGTCTCAGGCGTCAAAGCCAACCGCGAACTGCCGGTGGTCTGGGCCGTGGCCAAAGGCTCACTGCTCAACAAAGCCGTCTTGGTGCCCACCGCTTTGGCCATCAGCGCCATCGCGCCGTGGTTGATCACGCCCTTGCTCATGCTCGGCGGTTTGTTTTTGTGCTTTGAAGGGGCCGAAAAATTGCTGCATGCCTGGTTGCACAGCCGTGAAGCCACTGAAGCTGACCATGCCGAACGGTTGCAGGCCGTGGCCGATGAACAGGTGGATTTGGTGGCTTTTGAGAAAGACAAGATCAAAGGCGCGGTGCGCACCGACTTCATTTTGTCGGCCGAAATCATTGTCATCACCCTGGGCACGGTAGCCGCCGCCAGTTTTGCGCAGCAAGTCGCGGTGCTGGTGGGCATCTCGGTGGTCATGACCGTGGGGGTGTACGGCCTGGTGGCCGGCATCGTCAAGCTGGACGATGCAGGGCTTTACCTGACCCAAAAAACCAACGCCGCCGCACAGGCCCTGGGCCGGTGCCTCTTGGTGTTTGCGCCTTGGCTCATGAAGGCCCTGTCGGTGCTGGGCACCGCCGCCATGTTTTTGGTGGGCGGCGGCATCTTGCTGCACGGTGTGCCTGCGTTGGGGCATGCGGTGGAACACTGGGCCGAGGGCTTGGCTTTTGGCGGTGCGCTGGTCAGCAACCTGGCCGGGGGCGTGGCGGGTTTTGTGGCGGGTGCGGTGTTGGTGGGGGTGCTGCAGTGGGTGCGCAAAATGCGCCGCTGAAGCTTGTTCAGTGCAAACCCACCACGGGCCGTGATTTGTAAAACTGCACCGGGCTTTCGGGCGCGGCGTTGAGCACCGATTTTTTGATTTTGCCGACCACGTGCATCTCGCAAGGTTTGCAGTCAAAACGCAGGGTGAGTTTTTCTTTGCCGTTGATCAATTGCATAGGCTCGGCCTTGACGGTGCCTTGCACGCCGGTCACCCCTTTGGCCTGCTTGGGGCAAAGGCTCAAACTGAAGCGCACGCAGTGCTTGGTGATCATCAGGCTGACTTCGCCCAATTCCTCTTGGCTTTCGTAGGCCGCATCGATGACCTTGACACCGTGCTTGGCGTAAAAGTCACGGGCCTTTTGGTTGAACACGTTGGCCAGGTAGCTGAGGGTGTCTTCGGGATAAGGTGCAGGCGGCTCCATGGGCACGGCGCGAGGCAGGCGGTGCAAGCCTTGGGCGCGCGCGCTTTCCAGGGCCTGCACGGCGTCGCGCCGCAGGGCGTTCAGTTGTGAAGGCGGCACAAACCAGGGGCGGGCCAGGGCCAGTTGCACGTCAAGGGGCTCAAACAAGGTGTCACCCAGTTTGCCCAATGCGATTTTGAGTTTGTCCTCGGCTTGGGCGCTGTCTTTGGGGGCTTGCCAGGCGATGTTCAGTTGGGCTGTGCCGGTGTGGCCAACTTCGTCGGTCAGCGTCAGTTGCAGGCCTTCGCCCTTGTCACTTTTGATTTCAGCCAACTGCATCCACACGCCCATGCGGCGATCGGCCGATTTTTTGTCCAGCGTGCGCACCCAGCTCATGTCGCGGTTGCGGTTGACCTGCACGCCTTGGCGCAGGTCTTTGAAACCGTCCATCGGGTCTTTGGGAAACAAGCGCCAAACGCCTTTGGCTTTTTGGGCTTCGGCGCGGTTGATTTGCAGGCCCACCAATTCCTTTTGCAGGTCGTAATAGCAAAGCCCGTCGCCGTTGTGCAGTTCGCAGGCCGGGTCGTCGGTGGTGATTTCGACATGTTCGGCCGTGACTTTGCTCACCCAGCCAATCGGTTGGCCCGGGTTTTTGGGCGTGTCAAATGCGCCGATGTCTTCTTTTCGGCCTTGCACAAAATAGTCGGTGAACTCGCGGTTGAAGTTCTGGTTCGGGTCGGGCTGAAAGCTGAAGTTGCTGCGGCCGTGCGAGGCGGAGCCAAGCTCGGGTCGCTCGTTCAGCACTTCGTCCATCAGCTTGCGGTAGTGGGCCGTGATGTTCTTCACATAGGCCATGTCTTTGTAACGGCCTTCGATCTTGAAGCTGCGTATGCCCGCGTCCACCAAAGCGCGCAGGTTCTCGCTTTGGTTGTTGTCTTTCATGCTGAGCACGTGTTTGTCGTGCGCCACGATGCGGCCTTGCGCGTCTTTGACTTCGTAGGGCAGGCGACAAGCTTGCGAGCAGTCGCCCCGGTTGGCGCTGCGGCCGGTGTGGGCATGGCTGATGAAACACTGGCCGCTGTAGGCCACGCACAAAGCGCCGTGCACGAAAAACTCAATCACCGTGCGCTCGGTGTCGATCACGTCGCGGATGGCGCTGATTTGGGGCAGGGTCAATTCGCGTGCCAAGACGATTTGCGACAAACCGGCATCTTGCAAGAACTTGGCTTTCTCAGGGGTGCGGATGTCGGTTTGCGTGCTGGCGTGCAGCTGTATGGGGGGCATGTCGATCTCCAACAAACCCATGTCTTGGATGATCAAGGCATCCACGCCCGTGTCGTACAGCTGCCAGGCCATTTGGCGGGCTGTTTCCAGCTCGTCGTCACGCAAGATGGTGTTGAGCGTGACGAAGATGCGGCTGTGAAAGCGGTGGGCATGGCGCACCAAACGCGCAATGTCTTGCAAGCTGTTGTCGGCGGTGGAGCGTGCGCCAAAAGAAGGCCCACCGATGTAGACCGCATCGGCCCCGTGGGCAATGGCTTCAATGCCGATGTCGGCGGTGCGGGCCGGAGCCAGAAGTTCAAGCTGGTGAGAAAGCATGGGTGGAGATTATCCTGAAAAAACAAAACGCGGCAGAGCCGCGTTTTGCACCGAAACCTCAAAGCCGCATCACTGGATCTTGGCTTTGCTGCGCAGACCCTCTTGGAAGCTGGCCAGTTTTTGTTGTTGCAGTTGCTGGGCAATTTGGGGTTTGACTTCATCCAGCTTGGGCAACTGGGCTTCGCGCACATCGTCCACGCGGATGATGTGGTAGCCAAACTGGGTCTTGACCGGGGCATCGGTCATCTGGCCTTTGTCCAGCTTGACCATGGCGGCTGAAAATTCGGGCACGTAACTGGCGGCAGCAGCCCAGTCGAGGTCGCCACCGTTGGCACCAGAGCCCGGGTCTTTGGAGGCTTTTTTGGCCAAGTCTTCAAAGTTGCCGCCTTTTTTGATGTCGGCGATCAGGGCTTTGGCCTCGTCTTCCTTTTCAACCAGGATGTGGCGCGCACGGTATTCTTTGCCGCCATTGGCTGCGGCAAATTTGTCGTACTCGGCCTTGATGTCGGCATCGGTGACGGGGTTTTTCTTCTGGTAATCGGCAAACAACTGACGGATCAAAATGGTTTGGCGGGCCAATTCGAGCTGGGTTTTGTAGTCTTCACTGGCGTCGAGGCCGCGTTTTTTGGCCTCTTGCATGAAAATTTCACGCGAGATCAGCTCTTGTTTGATTTGGTCAAGCACATCGGGCGTGACCGGGCGGCCAGAGGCTTCGATTTGCTGCTGCAGCGCTTTGACGCGCGAAGAGGGCACGGGCTTGCCGTTGACCACAGCGAGGTTTTGGGCCAAGACGGGGGCCGCCAGCAAGGCCACCAAGGCGGCGCTGAGCAATTGTTTTTTCATGGTTTTTCCTCAATGACGTGTTGTCAGGATTGAATTCAAGGTTTAAAAAAAGGCTGCTGTGGCAGTGCAGCCCGGATTCAGATCAGCTCGATGGCCAAGGCGTGCAGGCCTTGGTCAATGAAATCTTGCAGCGCATCATACACAAGGCGATGGCGTTGCACGCGGCCCAGCCCTGCAAACAAAGGCGAAGCAATCGACACCCGCATGTGGGTGCCTTGGCCACTGTCGTTGGCCCCCACGTGGCCGGCATGGGACGCACTTTCGTCCACCACCCTCAAGGCGGTGGGCTGCAGGCGTTCGCTCAAGCGCGCGTGGATTCGTGCGCTCAATGGCATGGGTTGTTGCGGGCTGTTCATTTTGAATCGGCCCCGTCTTTGGGCAGGTGGCGAGAAACATAAATGCCCTGGCCCAAAATTAAGACCAAGGGGAATAAATAGCCCCACAGCTTGAAGTTGACCCATTCTTCGGTGCTGACGTAGTGCGCCACATAGGCATTGAGCGAGGCCATGAAAAGGCAGTAGACCATCCATGAGATGTTCATGCGGTGCCAAACCGCTTGCGGCAACTGAAGCTGCTGGCCCAGCAGCATCTGCAAGAAGTTCTTTTTCAGCAGGCCATGCGCAACCGCCAAGGCAATCGCCAAACCGGTGTAGAGCAAAGTGGGCTTCCACTTGATGAAGCGCTCATCGTGCAGGCCCAAGGTCAGCGCACCAAAACCCAAAACCAAGACCAAGGTGATCTTGTGCATGGCTTGGAGCTTGCCGTCCATTTTGTAAATCAGCGCTGTTTGGAGCACGGTGGCCCCCATCAAGACGGCGGTGGCGGTGTAGATGTCGCCCATTTTGTAAGCGACAAAAAACAGCAAGATGGGGAAAAAGTCGATTATGAATTTCATGAAAGAGGTCTGGTTCGCACAAAAGCAGGCGGGGAATGACAGACGGGCAAGGCCGCCGCATGGGCTGGGTGGATCAGCAGGCCATCACTCGGGTTTGAAGTCTAACGAAGCCGAGTTCATGCAATACCGCAAGCCGGTTGGGGCTGGGCCATCTTCAAAAACATGGCCCAAGTGCGCGCCGCATTGGGCGCACACGGTTTCCACCCGGCGCATGCCATGGCTGTTGTCCACATGCTCTTGAATCGCACCATCTGCACTCGCCTTGTAAAAGCTGGGCCAGCCGCAGCCCGCGTCGAACTTGGTGCCTGAGTGAAACAATTGCGCGTCGCAGCAGATGCAGCGGTAAACGCCCTTGGCCCAATGGCCCTCGTATTTGCCGGTGAATGGCCGCTCGGTTGCGGCTTGGCGTGTCACGGCAAAGGCCACGGGCTCGGCGCCTTTGGCCGCCAGAAGTTCGCGCCATTGGGCGTCTGTTTTGGTGATCTGGGTCATGATGAACAGCTGATTTCAAGTTGGGCCGCCCATGCGGGTGGCTGTTGGGCATAGGCTTCAAAGCCGGGGTGCTCGTCAAAGGGTGACTTTAACAAGTTGTGCAAGGTGTCGATTTCGCGGAAGTCTCCCCCTTGGGCCTGGCGAATGGCGGTTTCGGCCAGGTGGTTGCGCAGCACGTATTTGGGGTTGTGGCGCAGCATTTGAGCGCCCATGCGGGCAAATTGGCCATGACCGGCGCGCTCGGTGTAGCGTTCCAGCCAAGCCCAAAGGCGAGGCCGGTCCAGCACCATGTCGGTCACCGCATGCCAGCCCTCAGGCTGCACCGAATTGGCTTGCGACTGTTGCAGCACGGCTTGGCTCAGCTGGCGCCAAAACAGCGTGAAGTCCATGCTTTCGGCGGCCATCAGCTGCATCAAATCTTCCACCAAAACCCAGTCGGCCTCGCGCGCCGCCTCGGGGGCCAAGTCGCCCGTCAAGCCCAATTTGGCGCGCATGGCGTCACCCAAAGCACGTGGGAAAAGCGATTTATAAGTTTCGAGCACTTGCAGCGTCATGTCTCGGTCGTCGATCAGCGGGGCCAAGGCCTGACCCAGGCAATACAGGTTCCAGTAAGCCACATTGGGCTGGCGGCCATAGGCGTAACGGCCTTGGTGGTCGGAGTGGTTGCAAATGTGTTCAGGGTCAAAAGCGTCCATGAATTGGAAAGGGCCATAGTCGATGGTCAGGCCCAGCAGGCTCATGTTGTCGGTGTTCATCACGCCATGGCAAAAGCCCACAGCCTGCCATTGGGCCAACAACCGGGCTGTGCGCTCTTGCACCAAGTCGAGCAGGGCGGCGTACACATTGCCTTGCCACAGCGCAGCGCGTTCATGGCATTCGCTCAGGTGGTGAGCCACGGCATGGTCGGCCAGGGTGCGCAGGCTGGCCAAATCGTTTTGGGCTGAAAAATGCTCGAAGTGGCCAAAGCGCAAAAAGCTCGGTGCCACGCGGGTCACCACCGCAGCGGTTTCCATTTGTTCACGGCGCACCGGTTCAGGCGAAGCCACCAGGCACAGGGCCCGGGTGGTCGGGATGCCCAGGCCGTGCATGGCTTCGCTGCACAAATACTCGCGGATGCTTGAGCGCAAGACGGCGCGGCCGTCGCCGCCCCGCGAATAGGGTGTGCGGCCTGCGCCTTTGAGTTGAATTTCTTGCGGGCCTTGGGCCGAATTGGCCTCGCCCAGCCAAAGGGCTCGGCCGTCGCCCAACTGACCGGCCCAAACGCCAAATTGGTGGCCACTGTAGACCGTGGCCAAAGGCTGGGAACCTGCCAAGGTGGCGTTTCCCGCAAAGGCTTGCAAGTGGGACTCGTCAAAAATGCCCTCAGGCCAAGCCAACTCGGCCAACAAAGCGGTGTTGCAGGCGGCAAAGCAGGGGGCAGCCACGGGGCTGGGCTGAAGGTGGGTGAAAAAGCCATCTCCCAAAGCCGTCAAACGGTTCGACCAGGTCAGCGGTGTTTCGATGCGGTTGCTGCTTGCGCGCGAAAAAGTGGGAGAGGACATGGGTGGGGACATGGGTAAGCATTGTCGCCCCCTTGACAAGCACCCTGGCTTTGGCGGGTTTTAAGCGTTGCCAGTCGAGCCTGCCGGTGCACAATGAAAGGATAACTTACCCCCTTTTGGAGACCCCCATGCTCGGACTGATGCAACAGCAATCGCTGCTGATCTCTTCATTGATCGAATTTGCCGAGAACCACCATGGCGACACCGAAGTGGTGTCGCGCCGGGTGGAGGGTGATGTGCACCGCTACACCTGGGCAGATGTGGCGCGCCGCTCGCGCCAAGTGGCCAAGGCACTCGATGCCCAAAACCTGCCGCAAGGTGCCCGCGTGGCCACCTTGGCATGGAATGGCTACCGCCATCTGGAGTTGTATTTTGGGGTCAGTGGCTCTGGCCGTGTGCTGCACACCTTGAACCCGCGCCTGCACCCTGATCAGATTGCCTGGATCGCCAACCATGCCGAAGACCAGGTGTTGTGCTTTGACATGGGCTTTTTGCCCTTGGTGCAAGCCGTGCACAGCCATTGCAAAACCATCACCCATTACGTGGCCCTGTGCGACGCCGACAAACTGCCGCAGGACAGTGGCATTCCCAACTTGGTCAGCTACGAGGCCTGGATGGGCCAACAAAGCAGCGAATACAGTTGGCCCGATTTGGACGAAAACACCGCCTGCAGCCTGTGCTACACCAGCGGCACCACGGGCGACCCCAAAGGCGCTTTGTACAGCCACCGCTCCACCGTCTTGCACGCCTATGCGTCGGCCTTGCCCGATTCGATGTGCATGTCAGCGCGCGACGCCATCTTGCCGGTGGTGCCCATGTTCCATGTCAACGCCTGGGGCATTCCTTACAGCGCGGCCATGGTGGGTGCCAAGCTGGTCTTTCCGGGCCCCGCCCTTGACGGCAAATCGGTGTACGAACTGATCGAGTCCGAGGGCGTCACCTTTGCTGCTGGCGTGCCCACGGTCTGGCAAATGCTGCTGGGCCACATGAAGCCCGCGGGTTTGCAATTTAGCCATCTGCAGCGCACCGTGATTGGCGGCTCGGCCTGCCCACCGGCCATGATCGACGCCTTTCGCGAAGACTACAAGGTGGACGTGTTGCATGCCTGGGGCATGACCGAGATGAGCCCGCTGGGCACGGTGTGCACCTTGAAGAACAAGCATCTGGCCATGGACGCCGAGGCCCAAATGAAGCTGCGCATGAAGCAAGGGCGCTGCATTTATGGCATCGAGATGAAGATCGTCGATGAAAACGGCCAGGCCTTGGCCCACGATGGCAAGGTGGCAGGCGATTTGTTGGTCAAAGGCCCTTGGGTGATTGCCTCGTATTTCAAGCAAGAGGGCGCAAGCCCCTTGCTCGACGGCTGGTTTCCAACCGGCGATGTGGCCACCATCGATGCCGATGGCTTCATGCAAATCACCGACCGCAGCAAGGACGTGATCAAGTCGGGCGGCGAGTGGATCAGCTCGATCGAGGTGGAAAACATCGCCATGGCCCATCCCGCTGTGGCCATGGCCGCGTGCGTGGGCATGCGCCATCCCAAATGGGACGAGCGGCCCGTTGTCTGTGTGGTGAAAAAACCGGGCGTCGAATTGACCCGTGCCCAGTTGCTGCAGTTTTACGAAGGCAAAACCGCCAAATGGCAGATCCCCGACGATGTGGTCTTTGTCGACGCGATTCCTTTGGGGGCCACAGGCAAGATGCTCAAAACCCGTTTGCGTGTGCAACTGGCCGATTACGTCCTGCCCGGCCTTTGATGCGGTGCGCCCGTGCCGCTGTCACGCGCATGGGCGGTATGCCCTAAGGACCCCTTGCAAGGATTGCGCGTGAAGCGGATCCGCTTGTCTTTTTTTAAATACCAGGAGATTTTGAAAAACCCCTGCTGACGTGGCCAGCATCCCCAGCAGCGGCCAAATGAAGCGTCCAGGCTGACCCTTTGCAGCGCAGGACTTGCGGCCTGCAGCAGCAGGGCGCGAAGGCACGATGACTTGCTTGTTGTCGGGCCCTTTTTTTGAGTTTTTGCAAGATGGGCTTGTCATGGCACAGTCCACATTTGCCAATCAAGTGATGCCGCTGGTCGGCTTGGAAAGTTTTTATGGAG
>CAMCNQ010000029.1 GCA_945875955.1 Limnohabitans sp. Rim8
GAATGGCGCTGGGCACTGAAAGCGAGCCTTGTGCAAAGCACTTTCTTCGGTGGTCCGCAGAACGATCGAACGGCATTCGCACAGACATTTTCGGGTCAACAGGCCGTGCGGCCCGCACCATTTGCGCGTAGTCAGAGACTTTCTGGCGGAATTCTTTCTCTGGCATAAAGAGGTCTGGTTTCAAAGCGATGACGACAAATCCGCAATCTCGGTAGTCGGCGGGAAGTGCGCCACCACCGGCCAGGATACCGAACAACTGCACAGCAATCGCCAACGCGGAACCCCTGTGACCGCCCCACACCGTGAGCGCGCCACTGAGGGCTGCAACCGGGTCAGTCGTCATCGATCCGGCGCCATCGTAGGCAACCCCTTCCTGAATGCTTTGCCCGAGGCGGGCTGCCAAAACCAAATCACCAATGATGGAGCCCGATGTGGCCAGGTCAATGATGATGGGATCGTCCTGCGCAGGGAAACCGAAGGCGATCGGGTTGGTGCCAAATCGACCTTCGGTTGCGCCAAAAGGCGCAACGCGAGGTGCTGAACTTCCAACGCACATTGCGACCAGCCCCTCGTTGGTCACCATCTCCATGTAATGTGCATACATGCCGGTGTACCAGGTGTTGTTGGCCGCAACGACAGCGATGCCCACCGTCTTGGCTTTTAGGATCGCCATTTGGGTCGCCCGATGCGCCACCAAATAGCCGGCCTGATCACCGCCATCAATCAGGGCAGACACTGGCGTTTCGTTTTTGACGACCATGGGCCCAGCAATGCCGCCTGCCTTCAGGCGCTCGGCAACTGAGATCGCGCGGGAGAAGCCACCTGAAAACACCCCGCGAAGTTCACATCCAATCACGTGTTCGGAGACGATTCTTGCCTCAGGCCCAGTCAAACCACTGGTGGTCATCACTCTTTCAATCAGCTTGTATGCGTCGTCGATGGAGATCAATGCTGTATCGGTCATAGTGTTTTGTTAAGTGATTCGGATTGATGGGTTTGACAGCAAAGTGGATGTTGCGACCGGCGCAGCACGGCTCAAAATCATGTCCGCAGCCATTTCTGCAATCATCATTGTGGCAGCTGTGGTGTGTGTGCAAGGCAATGCGAGGCTAGGCACGCGTTTGCCAAAAAGGAGGCAGACAGAAACAACTTGGCGTATCTGACTTAGGACGCCAACGACGCAGACAAGCCTGAGACAAGACCATCGCGTTTTTTCGCAAGAACTCAGCTTGAAACGATTGCCCTTGAGTTCGCGAGGCTCAAGCGCTGGGTTTGGGCCGGTAGCGCACGCCTTCGAGCCCCTGGTAGTCCACATCCTGTGTCCAGAAGGTGGCTTCAAACTCCTGCGCCATGGCGTACATCGCCGCGTCGGCCATGGCCAGTTTGTGGCGCGCGGCGATCTCGGCGGCGGCTATGGCGCGCGCGTCGGTGAAATCGAGTACGCGGCCTAGTCGCATCACGTCAAGGCAGCGGTTCACAAGGTCGGCGTCCACGCTGCGGCTGAGAATCCGGTGCACTTCGAAGAGCGCGATGCTAGGGACCAGAAGATGCGCGCGGTCCTCTATGGCTGAGGCAAAAAAATCCGCGCGGTGTGTGCCCTGCAGGTATTCAATCCAACCCGACGAGTCGACGACGTTCATTCAAAACTCCCGGTCCGCCTCTTTTTCGGGCTCAATGTCGCCAAGGTCATGGCCCTTCAATAACCCGCGATACGCGCTCATGGGAAGTTCGGGCTTGATCACCAGTTCGTTGCCGCGCAGCTCAAATTGGATGTGCGAGCCCGCCGTGATGCCCAGCTTGGCACGCATGGCCGCAGGCAAGGTCACCTGGCCCTTGCTGGATACGATGGCTTGTACTTCAGCAATGTCTGACATGCAAATCCTCCAAGCTTTTTAAAAGTAAAGAAAATTATAAAGTAAAGCACTTTGATGCCCTAGTCGCTGCATGAGATGGGCGCGCAGATCATCCTGGGCAACAGCTTTCATTTGTGCATGCGCCCGGGCTTGGGCCTGATGCAGCATGACGGCAGGCTGTACCGTTTTGAGAACTGGAGCAGGCCCGTAGGGGTCAGTTTTCGGTCGGCGGCAAGATACAGTGATCCGATGATCATGTTCGGTCTCTTTCAAGTTCTGCTCTAAGCAGTCTTCAACCGCTTTGCTGCGGTGAACTGGCGTGGCTTTGGCCGCCAGGACCGAGTTCGAATGTGTGCAGCTCAGACTGCCGCGCCGGTCCGCGTGGTCGCCAGATGCTCGGCAAACCGCATCACCGTCATGACGCCTTTATACAAAACCTGCGTGATCGGACGCCTGCGCTCAGGCGATTTGTCGCAAAAACCCATCGATTTTTTGAGCGAAGCCCACCGGGTTGTCCTGGCACAGGCGGTGGTTGGCATGGAGCAGGCTAGCCAGCTCGGCGCGGGGCAGGTGGCCGGCCACGCGCTCAAACATGCTGGGCGGAAGCACGACCGATTGCTCGCCCCCAAAGACCAAAGTCGGCCCGGCGAAACCGACGAGGGGCAAGATGTCGCGCATCAATTGGGCCTCGGTCTCGCAGACACCGAGCGCTGAAAAATTCCATTGCCATCCGCCCCCCTCGGCGCGCGGGCGCAAGATGTGATCGAGGTAGTGCTCGACGATTTGCGGGCTCCAGCGCTCGCAAAACGGCAGTGCCTGACGCGCCTGTTCGCGCGACTCAAAAGCGGGCGAAGACATGACTTGCTGCTGAACCATCTGATTCACCTGCGCGGCGATCGCGATCGCCGGTTGCGCCAGCACCAGCCCCCGAACGGCGCTGCCCAGTTGGGTCGCCACCATCAGGGCCAAAGTGGCGCCTGTGGCCTGTCCCACCAGGATCAGCTCAGACCAGCCCTGCGCCTCAATCAGGGCCAGCAAGTCGTCGCGGTGATCTTCCAGGCGATAGCCGGCCTCAGGCCAGGTTGAGCGCGCGTGTCCACGCAAGGCTGGGGCATAAAAAGGCAGCGGGCAGCTGCTCGCGGCGACCATGAAGTCCCACACCCGATGGCTGGTTCGGTTGGGGTGGATGAGCAAAATCGGCGTGCCCGTGCCCGACCAAACAGCCATCTCGTGCTGCAGACGAGCAGTCTGAACCAGGGTCAACTCAAGTGTGCGCATCATGTTGTCCTTCGTCTTTGTATTACCGCTGTGTCAGCACCTTGGTTGGTGCCTCAATTTTGTCCAAGGTTTTTCGCGCCTGGGTTAAACGCGCTGGGCCTGAGGGCTTGCAACGCCACCTGGCTTTCTAGCGCTTGATTCGCACGCTGCGGGGCACTTGGAGAAGGAGCGATGGCCTTGCAGCCAGGAGGCTCTAAATCACGCCCTCGCGCCTCAATTGTTCGATCTCTGCCGCGCCGTAGCCAGCTTGCATCAACACCTCGCCGCTGTGCTCGCCCAGGGCGGGCGTGGCGCTGCGCAGCTGGGCCGGTGTGCGCGTCAGCGTGGCGGCCTGGTTGATCACCTGAATCGGCCCGAGCTGAGGATGTTGCAAGGTCTGCGCCGCGCCCAGGTGCTGCACCTGTGGGTCGGCAAACACCTGGTCCATGGCATAGATGGGGCCGCAAGGCACGCCGTTCGAGTTGAGCAGCGAAATCCAGTGCGCGCTGCTTTGCTGGCTGAAGCTGCGAGCCAGTTCGGTGTTGAGCTCGTCTCTGTGGCGCACGCGCAGCGGGTCGGTGGAAAAGCGCGGGTCTTGCAGCAGCTCGGACCGCTCCAAGGTTTCGCACAGGCGCATCCAGATGGGCTGCCCATAGGCACCGATGTTGATGTGGCCATCGGCTGTGGCATAGGCCGAAGTCGGCATGCTGGTGGGATGGTCGTTGCCGCTGCGTTGCGGCACCTCGCCCTTCATCAGGTAGCGCGCGGCCTGGAAATCGAGCAGCGCAATGCCTGACATCAGCAGTGAGCTGTGCACCCATTGCCCCTGGCCCGAATGCTCGCGCTCGTAAAGGGCGGTGAGCACGCCCAGTGCAGCGTGCAGTCCGGCGGTCACGTCGGCAATCGCCGCGCCGCTGCGAAGCGGCGGCTGGTCGGCAAAGCCGGTCACCGACATCAGCCCGCTCATGCCTTGGGCAATCTGGTCAAAGCCGGGTCGCTCGGCATAGGGCCCGTCTTGCCCAAAGCCTGAAATGCTGGCCAAGATGATGCGCGGGTTAACGGCCCGCAGTGACTCATAGTCCAGCCCCAGCCTGTGCTTGACGTCGGGGCGGTAGTTTTCAACCACCACGTCGGCATTGGCCAGCAGGCGCATGAAAATCTCGCGGCCTTTAGGCGCCTTGAGGTTGAGGGTGAGCGAGCGCTTGTTGCGGTGCAGGTTCTGAAAATCTGGCCCTTCGCGCACAGCGCCGTCACCATCGCCGTTTGGGGTTTCGATCTTGATGACGTCGGCACCAAAATCGGCCAACTGCTTGACGCAGGTCGGCCCCGAGCGCACCCGCGACAGGTCGAGCACCCGCACATTGCCAAGCGCGCCCATGCCGCTGGTCGCCTTCATGCGCAGCGGGCCCGGCGCGCGTTCATCGGTTCTGGCATGGCCTTCAATGCAGGTCTTTAATTGTTGACCGCGCCCGAGGCCTTGACCACCGGGCCCCACATGGCCAGGTCTTTGCGGTAGAAGGCGTTGAATTCTTCTGGCGAGTTGGAGACCTCCACCAGCATTGCATCACGCGCAAAGCGCTCCACCACTTGCGGCATCACCAGGATCTTGGTGATCACATCAAACAGGCGCCGAACCACCTCGGGCCGCATATTGCCCGGCCCCCAGACGCCCCAGTAGCCATCCAGGTCGATGTCTTGAATGCCGGCAGCGGCCATGCCCGGTACACCGGGGATGAGGTTGGACGGCTGGCGCGAGATCAGGCTCAGCGGCACCAGCTTGCCGGCCCGGACCTGTGGCAGCACCACAGGACTGCTGCCAATCAGCACGGGCACATCGCCCGACAGCACGCCGGCCAATGCGGGCGCGCCGCCCTGGTAGGGAATGTGCTCCAGGTCCATGCCCATGGTCCTGCCCAGTTGCACTCCGGCCAGATGCTGCGGCGTGCCGATGCCGGGCGATGCAAAAGACCACTTGCCCGGCTCGCTCTTGATCTTGGTGATCAGCTCATTGAGGGTGCGGATTTGTCGGCTCGGGGTGACCGCGATCACCATCGGCATGGTCGAGACTTTGGTGATGGGGGTGAAGTCCTTGATCGGATCCCAGTTGAGTTTTTTGTACAGCCAGGGATTGATGCCGTGGCCGGTGTTGCCCGAAATCAAGATGGTGTTGCCATCGGGCGCAGCGCGCGAGACGAAGTCTGACGCGATGTTGGTGCCCGCACCGGGTTTGTTTTCAACCACCGCGGCTTGCCCGGTGGCCTTGGTGAATTCTTCCGCGATGATGCGGGCGATCAGGTCGCCGCTGCCGCCCGGCGGCAAGCCCACCACCACCTTCAGCGTGGCACTTTGTGCAAAGAGGGTGGATGAGGCGCTGCCCAGCAGCAGCGCCATTCCGGCCGTAAAAGCACGTCGTGTAGGGAATGTCTTCATCGATGTCTCCTTATTTTTTGGATTAGATCAAGCGACAGATTGCCCCGCTTTGATCCGCCAAGCTGTTCTTTTGGTGACAGGAGGCATTGGGTCCCCGGTCTGCCTGAGGTAAGCCCGCTGCATGCATTGGAGAAACAACCATGGGGGCTCTTGATTACATGGAGGTGGGTTACCAAAACGACTTTGCCAAAGCCTGGTCGCGTCACGCACAAGAGATCGGCGACATGATGCAGCAGGCGAGCTTGGGTGCGCTTGCGGCGAGTAGGCTCGAGGCCTGTGCCATCTAAAGTATTCAAGTCGGCATTTCCCTGCGCGAATTGCAGCTCAATCAGGCGCACCTGGGCGTCATGGTGGCTCAGCCAGTGCCCGCGTTGGGGGCCGTTCCGGTCATGCGCCACGAGGGCGCTTGTGCCACTTCTTCGATGGCGGTGCTGAGCGCCGAGGGGTTTAAAAAACCGCATGTCTGGCGCGTGGCAACACTTCGAACAAGGGAATCAGGCCGTGTACCATGCTGAGATCGAAGCCGAAGCCGAAGCCGAAGCCAAAGCTTGCAGCTTGTTGATTGGGCCCAGCGTCGTTGTTTTGGCCCAAGCTTCAATGACTACGCGGTCAGCCCCAGTTTTTGGGCCAAGCCAATGCGCTGGAGTTTGCCGGTGGCGCCCTTGGGGATCTCGTCCATGATGAGGATTTTGCGGGGCACTTTGAAGTCGGCCAATTTGGTGGCCACAAACTCGCGAATTTCGCGTTCAGTCGCGGTGTGGCCTTCGCGCAGCACCACGGCGGCGGCGACTTCTTCACCCAGTTTGTCGTGCGGCATGCCAAAGGTGACCACCTGCGCCACCGCAGGGTGGTCCATCAAGACCTCGTCGACCTCACGCGGAGAAATTTTCTCGCCACCGCGGTTGATGATTTCCTTGAGTCGGCCCGTGAGCGTCACATAACCGTCGGCCGTCATGGTGCCCTGGTCTCCCGTGCGAAACCAGCCATGGGTGAAGGCTTCGGCATTGGCCTTGTCGTTGTTTTCATAGCCGGGCGTGACGTTCTCGCCGCGAATCACGATCTCGCCAACCTCACCGGCCGGCAAGAGCTGGCCCGACTCGCTCATGATGGCCACTTCAGGGCCTGCGGCCATGCCCACCGAACCAGGAATGCGCTTGCCGGGTGGCAAGGGGCTGCTGGCCATTTGGTGGGCGGCTTCGGTCATGCCGTAAGACTCGATCAAAGGGGTTTTGAACACCCGTTCAAGCTCGGCAATCACCTGGGGCGGCATGGACGAGGACGAGGAGCGGATAAAGCGCAGCGGGTTGGCCTCGATCACGTCCATGTTGTTGGCAGCGCGCGCCAAAATGGTTTGATGCATGGTGGGCACCGCCGTGTACCAGGTGGGCTTGCACTCTTTCATCCAGGCAAAAAACTTGAGCGCGTTAAAGCCAGGCGTGCAAAACACCATGCTGCCCACTGCCATGGGCGCGAGCACGCCGGCAATCAAGCCGTGAATGTGAAAGAGCGGCATCACATGCAGTTCACGGTCAGCAGCGGTGAGCTGCAAGGTGTGGCTGATGTGGCGGGCCGACGCGCACACATTGCGGTGCGTGAGCGGCACGATTTTGGGCCGCGACGTGGTGCCCGAGGTGTGCAAAATCAGCGCCACATCGTCGGGCTGGGCCGGGCCGTGCAAGGCGGCTTGGCCCTGCTGGGCCGACACCAACTCAAAGTGACCCGCGCCTTGCTCGGGCAAGGCTTTGAGCGCGATCACGGCCACGCCGAGCTTGGCTGCCACGGCCAAAGCCGGGGTCTCGCTGCCGACTGCCACGATCAAGGCCTTGGCCTTCAAGTCGCTCAGGTAAAACTCAAACTCGTCGGCGCGGTAAGCCATGTTCAGGGGCGCGGCGGTGCAGGCGCTGGCCACGGCCACGAAAGCGGTGGCCATTTCAGGGCAGTTGGGCAGCACAATGGCCACGCGGTCGCCCCGGCCAATGCCCATGGCGTTCAAAGAAGACAGGGTCTGCGCCAACAAGGCATTCAAGCCCCCATAGGAAAGCGGCACGCCGCCGGGGGACATCATGGCCGGGGATGCGCTCGCTTGCTGTGCAAGCATGTCGTGAAGGGTGTTGAAGTGGGTCATGGTGTCAAAAGGTTCAAGAAATTTTCAAGCGTGCGCCGTGCTGCTGCAAGTTGTTGGCCAGCAAGCTGGCCAACGCATACACAGCCTCTATGGTGGGCGTGGGGGTGTGGGTGATCTGGCCGAGCTCCAGCACAGAGGCCACCAAGGCTTGCAGCTCCAGTGCCCGGCCCTGCTCCACATCTTGCAACATGGAGGTTTTGTGGGGCCCCACGGCCTGGGCACCGGCAATGCGTTTTTCAAGGCTGACTTTGAACTGCACGCCCAGCTTTTCGCCTATGGTTTGCGCCTCGGTCATCATGCTGGCGGCCAAGGCCCGGGTGGGCGGGTACAGGCAAATGTCTTCCAGGGTGGCGTGCGTCAAGGCACTGATGGGGTTGAAACTCAAATTGCCCCAGACCTTGAGCCAGATTTCAGAGCGGATGTCGGTGGACACAGGCGCTTTAAAACCGGCGGCCTTGAAGGCGTCGCTGATGGCGCGCAGGCTGGGGGTGTCTGTGCCGTCAATCTCGCCGAGCGTGAAGCGGTTGCCCTCAATCACCTTGATGACGCCGGGTCGAATCACCTCGCTGGCGGGGTAGACCACGCTGCCGATCACGCTGTCTATGGGGATGGACCGGGCGATCAAGCCATCGGGGTCCACCGCGCGCACGGGCATGCCGGTGTAGCTGCCGGGCAGCTTGTGAAAATACCACCACGGGATGCCGTTTTGCATGGTCACCACCCGGGTGCCGCTGTGCATGAGCGGCGGCAGGTCGGCCGCCACGGCCGAGACTTGGTGCGCCTTCAAGCCCAAAATAACCAGGTCTTGCACGCCAGCCTGTGCGATGTCAGCGGTCGCTTTGATGGGCTTGGCCAGCAGCTCATTGCCGTTTTCTTCTATCAGCGTCAAGCCGTTTTGCTGCACGGCTTCTAAGTTGGCGCCGCGCAAAATCAGGGTCACGTCATGGCCACTGAGTGAGAGTTTCACGCCCAACATGCCGCCAATGGCACCGGCACCCACAATACAAATTTTCATGTCAAGCGTCTATCTCAGTGTTTGTTCAAATGTGTTTTTTAACACGCCAATGCCGTCTATCGAGACCTCCACCAGCGTGCCGGGCTTGATCGGCAGCACGCCCAAGGAGGTGCCGCAGGCAATCACATCACCCGGCTGCAGCGTCATCTCTCGCGACAAACTGGCCACGATCTGCGCCGGTGAAAAAATCATGTCGCTGCAAGCGTAGTTTTGCCGCTCGCGGCCATTGACCAGTGTACGCACACTCAAAGCTTGCCAATCCAGGCCGGTGGCAATGCAGGGCCCAAAAATGCCAAAGGTGTCAAAGCTTTTGGCGCGCGTCCATTGTGCAAATGAGGCGTCGCGTGCCAACAGGTCCAGCGCCGTCACGTCGTTCACACAGGTCAGGCCAAAAATCGCCTCAGCAGCCGCTTCGACAGCGATGTTTTTGCAGGTTTTGCCTATCACCAGCCCCAACTCGCCCTCGTAGACCACACGGCCGTCGTAACTGGCCGGTGCCACAAAGGGCTGGCCATCGGCCAAGTAGCTGCTGGCTGCCTTGATGAACCACAAAGGCTCGGCCGGAATGCCCAGGGCCTGCTTGGCCGCTTGCGCGTGGTAGTTGTTCCACAAACCTATGAATTTGCTGGGCACGCAGGGAATGGAGATCTGCACCTGCGCCAAGGGCAACAACTGCCCCGTGGGTTCAGGGGTGTCAAACATGTCGCCTTGGCAAACCGCGATTTGATCGCCCACCAGCCAACCAAAGCCTGGGGTGCCTTGGTGCGTGCAGCGCACCCAATGGGTGGTGCTCATGCGGCTTGCCGCTTCATGCGACTGAGCGCCGCGCCAATCAAAGGCCAAAACAGCATGAGCAAGGCCAAGGCCGTGATGCTGGCCACCAAGGGGTTGGAGACAAACACCCACATGCTGCCGCCAGAGCCCAGCATCGACTGCCTGAATGCGTTTTCAGCCATGTCGCCCAGCACCAGCGCCAAGACCAAAGGTGCCAAAGGGTAATCCAGCTTTTTGAATACGTAACCCAACACACCAAAGCCCATCATCAAATAAACATCAAACATAGAACCGTGCACGGTGTAAGCGCCCACGGCACAAATCACCAAAATCACAGGTGCAATGATAGAGAAGGGAATGCGCAAAATCGCCGCAAACCAGGGCACGGTGAGCAGCACCACGATCAAGCCCACCACATTGCCCAGGTACATGCTGGCAATCAAGCCCCACACAAAGTCTTTTTGCTCCACAAAAAGAAGCGGTCCGGGCTGCAAACCCCAGACCAACAACCCCCCCAGCAGCACCGCCGCCGTGGGCGAGCCGGGAATGCCCAGGGTCAACATGGGCAGCAGCGCGGCCGTGCCGGCCGCGTGGGCAGCGGTTTCCGGGGCCAACACGCCGTCAATCTCACCCTTGCCAAAGTTGTCCGGGTTTTTAGAAAAGCGCTTGGCGATGCCATAACCCATGAAAGACGCTGGCGTGGCGCCGCCCGGTGTGATGCCCATCCAGCAGCCCACGGCCGAGCTGCGCACATAGGTCATCCAGTAACGGGGCAGCTTTTTCCAGGTTTCCAGCACCACTTTGCTGTCAATTTTGCCGTTCTTGCCCTTGAAGGCCAGGCCTTCTTCCATGGTCAACAAAATCTCACCAATGCCAAACAAGCCAATGACAGCAATCAAAAAGTCAAAGCCCTTCATCATGGGCGCAAAACCAAAAGTCAGCCTGAGCTGACCGGTCACATTGTCCATGCCGATGGCGGCGAGCGAAAACCCCAAAAACATGGCGGCCAGTGTTTTCCAGGGCGCGCCCTTGGTCATGCCCACAAAGCTGCAAAAAGTGAGCAGTTGCACCGCAAAAAACTCAGGCGGCCCGAACTTGAGGGCGAATTTGGCCACCAATGGCGCTAAAAAAGTGATCATCACCACGGCCACCAAGGCGCCAATGAAGGAGGACGTGAACGCCGCCGTCAAGGCCTGACCGGCCTGGCCTTGCTGGGCCATGGGGTAACCGTCAAAGGTGGTGGCCACCGACCAAGGCTCACCCGGAATGTTGAACAGTATGGAGGTGATGGCACCGCCAAACAGCGCGCCCCAGTAAATGCACGACAGCAAAATAATGCCAGACACAGGCGTCATGCTGAAGGTGAGCGGCAGCAAAATCGCCACCCCGTTGGCACCGCCCAGGCCAGGCAGCACGCCAATCAAAATACCCAGCACAATGCCCAAAAACATCAGCCCGATATTGACCGGGGACATGGCCACGGCGAAGCCCTGGAACAAAGCGTTGATTTCTTCCATCTCAAAACCCCAGAGCAGCTTCGATGGGGCCTTTGATCAGCGGCACCTTGAACCAGATTTCAAACATCAGAAACAGCAGCAAGACCACCATCAATGAGGTCAAGCCTGATTTGAGCCAGCTGAATTGGCCTTGCCACTGCATGAAAAGCGCAATAAAAATCAGTGACGACAAATAAAGCCCCAGCCACTGCATCACCAACACATACACCATGCAGGGCAAAAACACGGCCAGCACCAGCTTGATTTGCGGCCGAGAAACAAAGGACGCCGATTTGTCGGATTTGAATGCCCGCCATAAATTGGCAGCACTGGCCACATTCATCAAGAGGCCAATATAAAAAGGGAAATACCCGCTTTGCGGCCCGTCAGCGCCCCAATTGGCGCCCGTGCGGGCGCTGTCCCACATCACCACACTGCCTATGAGCAGAAAAAAGACGGCGACCACCATCTCCAAGGTTCGAACAGAGGCCGCACTTGGTTCAGGCGCATCAGGTGTATTTTGTGACATGGGATGCAGCCGCCTTATTTGGCTACAAAGCCGGCCTCTTGCATCAGCAAGCGGTGTCGAATTTCTTCATTGGCAATCCAGCGTGCAAAGTCGGTGCCTTCCATGAAGGTCTGGTTGAAAGCGCCTTCGTCCATGAATTTTTTCCACTCGGGGGTGGCGCGCACTTTTTTCATGAGGTCAATGTAATAGGCCGTTTGCGCAGGTGTGACGCCAGGCGCCATGAAAATGCTGCGCATCATCAGGTATTCCACGTCCAGCCCGTTTTCTTTGCAGGTGGGAATGTCTGACCAGGCTTGGTCTGCCACCTTGTCTTTGTAGGGCAGTCGCTTGCTGTCAAACACGCACAAGGGCCGCAACTTGCCACCGCGCCACTGGGCCACGGCTTCAATCGGGTTGTTCACGGTTGAATCCACATGCTTGCCCACCAATTGCACGGCCACTTCACCGCCGCCTTTGTAGGGCACATAAATGAATTTGGCACCTTGTGACTTTTCAATCAAGGCGGTGATGATCTGGTCTTCTTGCTTGGAGCCCGTGCCGCCCATTTTGAGTTTGCCGCCGGCAGCCTTGACGGCCGCCAAGTAGTCTTGCGTGGTTTTATGCGGTGATTCCGCATTGACCCACAGCACAAATTCATCCAGTGCCAACATCGCCACTGGCGTCATGTCTTTCCAACTGAAGGGCACGCCCGTGGCCAATGGCGTGGTGAATATATTGGACAAGGTGATGACGATTTTGTGTGGATCGCCTTTGGCATTTTTGATGTCTAAAAAGCCTTCAGCGCCTGCGCCGCCACCTTTGTTCACGACCACCATGGAGGTCTTCATCAAATTGTTTTTGGTGATGATGGCCTGGATCAACCTGGCCATTTGGTCTGCACCACCGCCCGTGCCTGCAGGCACCACAAATTCCACATTTTTGGTCGGCTGCCAGGTTGATGCATGGGCACTGCTGCCAAGGGCTGCAGCGATGCAGGCCGCTGCACTGGTGAAGAAACTGAAAATTGAAGACATCCGCATAGCAAAACTCCTTAACTTTGAAATTAAAAATCCAATCCATCAAAAAACTCAATGCTGGGATAACCAGCAACACGCATATTTGTTAAAAATTTTGACGAGTTTTGAAGTTTTCCAACTTCGGTGGAAATTTCTTTGATGATCAACCGAGCACCTCCAAAAGTTCAAACTGTTCAAAATCATCTGTTGGAACAAATACCAACAGAGACAAAATCAAGTCAATCAATCATGAATGACGTCGGTCAAAATACCAACCCGATCTGAAAAACACCATCATTGGAATGGTTTTTTTACCGATTTTCACAAATGAGAATATTTTGTTGTAAGTGAAAATATTTATTCGCTTCACAAATTGATAATCGATGGGATTTATTGCGCTGCACTCAGACCTGGCGCGATTGAAAAATGACGGTAAATCAGTGACAAAAAGAGATGTCGCACCTGTGCATCCACAGGCGTTGGCCGCGCAGGCTTTGCCAATGAAAAACCTGCCAAAAACTCCGCGAAATGAGTCCACCCATCGGCTTTTTCAGGCCCACTCACGAATGTCACGCTGGGCAACCGCCTCAGGCCTGCAAGAGCGCATTGACCGAGAGCAAAAACCGTTCTGAATGCATTGCCGTTTTGGTTTTCAACACCCCGTTTGAAGCCGCAAAAATGAAGAACCGCGCATTTTGGATCTGTCACGCAATTGACAGTCCAAGCATGCTGCGCTTCACCCATGAGGTGAAGACCGTCGTAGGCGCAAGTGTTTGATTCATCAAGTGTTTAAAGCGCAAGCAAGCGGCCAACTGCCGGGTTTAGGTTCAAATTTCAATGCCCCCTTTTGTCATCAGCACGACGCCATTTCACCCCTGCACAGACCCACGCATTAACCCCTGCTGATCCGATTGAACAAACCCTTTGGCGCAGGGCGTCAGTTCACAAGCGACGGCCCGAGATTTTCACCACCTCGGGCTGTACCTCGACCATGCCATAAGGCCCGGTCACTTCACCTTGCAAGGCCGCGCCGTTGACCTGGGCTTTGACCGATTTGAGCTGGCCCTCGGCATTGACAAAGCTGAAGTGCAAGTCAGCCCCGTCCATCCGTGCGCCCAGTAAGGTTTGCATTTGCCCGCCCAGGCTCAAGCTGCCGCCCAAACGCTGGTGCTTTTGGGCCAAGCGCAGCAGCGCAGGCTCGGCCGTGCCCAGCCCTTGCACAGCCCACTGACCTTGCACCAGCGCAGGCACTGTCCAGAAATAACCTGTTTGGCTGCCCGCGCTGACCACTTGGTCAGGTTCCCAGTCGCCCATGGAAAAGGTGTTGGACAAGACCCGCGTGCCAGGGCGCATGGCCAAAATCGTGGGGCGCAATTGCGCGTTCAACTCTTCCAACAGGTACATCGTGACGACCGTGGCTTTGGAGAAATCTTCTTTGAAGATATCGCCATGCACAATGCGCACCCGGTTGGCCACACCAGCGCGTTGGGCGTTGCGTTGCGCCAAGGCGGCCAGGTCTTTGTTGTATTCAATGCCCCAAGCGCGCGCGCCAAATTGCACGGCCGCTGCGATCGGAATCTTGCCGTCGCCTGCGCCCAGATCCACCACCTCGTCATCGGGCGTGACGCGCGCTGCTTTAAGCAGTTGCGTGACCAGTTCATCCCGTGTGGGCAACCACATCACGTCTTTGCCCATTTGCCCAAGTTGGGGTGTGTAGGTTTCGGGGGGCAAGCTGCTACAGGCCTGCAGGAACAGCATGGCCACAAGGGGCCAAAGACGGGTGAGCTTGAACATGGACCAGACCTGCAAAATGGGTTGGGAAATTTTGAGATTAACCGAATTTCAAGCCAACAAGCGCCGTGGCCTTGACAAGCCCAAGCGTGGACAGCAATCGGCGCTGCAGTGGCAGGTTTTTTATCTCAATCCATTCTCAGAGGGGGGACAAATACAAGTCGCCCTTCAGAACACCGGTTTGCACCACAGCCGCCGGTTCGCCTTCAACAACCAGCACAGGCCATGCGGTCAGAAGCGTTCCTGCGGTCAGTGTCTGGACGGCAACTGTGCCGGTGAGCTGTACATGCAAGACCATCAGCCGCCAAGGGCGGTTTGCGCCTGGGCCAGTGTCATGACGTCGGCGTACTTGGCGTTCAGGTCAAACAGGTTGGATTCGTGGGGTTGGGGGTGGCGGTCGCCACAAGCGTCTGCGATCACCACCGGTATAAAGCCGTGTTGCAGTGCGTCAACGCCGCTGGCGCGCACGCAACCGCTGGTGCTCATCCCTGCCAGCAGCACGCAGTCAATGCCTTGCGCGCGCAAGGTGCTGGCCAGTGAGGTGCCGAAGAAGGCGCTGGCGTATTGTTTGGTGATCACTGGCTCTTCTGCGGTCGGGGCCAGTTCTGGCACCACCTCGCCCAAAGGGTTGCCGCTGCAAAAGGCTTTGAGTGCCGGCACCTTGCGGAAAAAAACGCCGCCATCTAGACCATCGGCGCGGTACTCCACCCGCGTGTGGCAAACCAACATGCCGCGTGCGCGGGCCCATTCAAGCAGGGCCTGGGCGCGGGGGATGACCTGGGGCGTGTTGGCATAAAGGGGCGAATCGGCCATGAAATAGGCCTTTGCAAAATCGACCATCACCAGGGCCTGTTTGGTTCCAAAGCCCAGTTGTTGGCCAAAAGCGCCGTTGCTGTAGTTGGCGTGCAGTGAGGCGTTGTCAGGCTTGGACATGGGGGGTGTTTCCCAAAAGGGTTTGTTTGGCGGAGTGGATATGGCTGCCCATCACGCACCTGGCCCAGGCGATGTCGTGCAGTGTGAAGGCATCGATCAGTTCGCGATGGTGGCCAAAGCTGCGTGCGAGTTGCGATGTGCTGTAGCGGCGGAAGGTCTGCTGCACGATGGGGACCTCTATGGCGTTGGACAGCATGGCGACCAAGCGTTCGTTCTGGCTGGCTTGTGCAATCACGCCATGGAACTCGCGGTTGAGGGGACCGATGCGCGCTGTATTGGACGCCTCAATGTTGGTGCCCTCGGCCTCGATCGCATCTTGCAAACGCGCCAGGGTGGCGATCTCGGACGGGGTCATGCGAGCGGCTGCAAGGCCGGCGATCTCGCTCTCGAGCAGAACCCGCAAATCAAAGACCTCGCGCACCTGTTCGGGCGTCCAGCTGCGCACCACGGTGCCGCTGTTGGGCTTGAACAGGGCGAAGCCGTCGGCCACCAACTGTCGCATGGCCTCGCGCACCGGCGTGCGCGAGGTGTTGAATTCTTGCGCAACATTTTTTTCGGTGATGCGGTCGCCGCTCGCGTAACGCCCGTCGATGATCTGCAGCTTGATCGCTGCGTAAATGCGGGAGGCGACGGTTTCCATTTTGACTGTGTGAGTGGTCGCTCAGTGTTGTTCCAGAAGGCTGCCAAAGCCGCTCATGCGGTCGGTGATGCCCGCCCCTCGCAGGGCGTGCCAGTAGATGGCGGTGTTGATGGCCACCACCGGTTTTTTGAGCCAGATTTCGGCCTGACCGGCCAGGCGAGCCATGGCCAGGTTGGTGCCCACCTGGACCAGGCCGTCGATGTCGTCGCCGTCGAGTTCGAGCAGCGCATCGCGCAATTGCGTCTCGGAAACGTGGGCGATTTTCACCGGGCTCTCACAGCACAGGCCCTTGATGCGCTTGACCTCAAACCCTGCCTCCTCGAAAAAACGCGTCACGTTGCGGTCACCCACTGGCTGGTAGGGGGTGATCACGGCAATCTTCTTCATGCGCAAGGCCAGAAAGGCCGCCTCGCAAGCTTCAGACCCCATGGACACCGGCAGGCCGGTGTGTTCGTGCAACTGCGCCTTGAGCTTGCGGCTTGCATTCAGGCCATCCCAAAAAGTCTCAGCCGAGATGCCCAGCACCAAGCGGTCTGGCTCGCAGGACATGGCCGAGTCAACCGCTTCGTCTTGCGTGGCGGCGATCAGTGCGATCAGCCGTTCGAAGTCCGCGTCGTTGTGCAGCGGTATGTTGGGAATGCGTATGCGACTGATGTGGTTGGTCACGCCGGGCGGGCGCATGTCGTCAAATTCGGGCTGAACGCTGGTGTTGGTCGAGGGGATCAGCACGGCGAACTTTTGCCGCCATCCAAGTGAATCTGGCATGGGAACCTCCAAAATGGGGCTTCAGGCAGGACTGCAAGATTGTGTACATTGAAACCCATTTGACCGCTAGGTTAAATGAAATTTAGGGTGCCGGGAAAATTATTTTCGTTTGATTGTCGACAATGTCAGGCAAAGCTGCCACACTGCGACCAGGTATTTCAGCAAGTGCAAATGTTGTGCGTGCGGGTCTAGGCCTGGTGCACAAGCAGCCTCATCTAAAGGACGCCAGATGAATTCTGATCCACGAGCGATGGAGCCCACTGTGGGCTTCTTCACTGTCCGGGACACCATCGCGCCCGAGCGCCTGGCGTCGGTCGAGGGCGTGCGGCCCCAAGGCAAGGTCGAGGTGCGCCGCGTCATGGTGGGCAACGAGATCTTGATGCTGCACGTGCTGCGGGAAAAAGGCCTGATCGATCCTCTGCACAAGCACGACGACCATGAAACCGTGGCCTACCTCATCAAGGGCCGATTGCGTCTGGTCATCGGCGGGGAGGAATTCATCGCCGAGGCCGGCACCTCCTGGCGGCACCCGCGCGGTGTCGAGCACTTCAGCGAAGCGCTCGAAGATTGCGAGCAACTCGAGATCAAGTCACCGCCACGCAAAACCTGGACCACCGAGTAAGTGCCATGTCAAGCCGGCATGGATCTCACTGAGTAAGGGGCAAGTGGCATGGTGACCTGGATCGATGGTGCCGAGCACGCTTTGACTGGCGACAGTCTGGCCTTGCTGCTGGACAACAAAATCCCGGCCATTCGTGTGAAGGCCTTCGCCTCGCCCGCTGAGTGCGGTGCCTTTTCGGCCGCCGTCAAAACCGGGCGCATGCAGTACTACAACGTGGCCGAGCGCATTGGCTACATTGGTCTGGCCCAATACCAGTATCGGTGGAACAA
>CAMCNQ010000030.1 GCA_945875955.1 Limnohabitans sp. Rim8
CTGTTGTTTCTGGGCAGCCTGGCCGGCATTCCGACCTTGAGCTATGTGCTGACCGAGCCCATCCGCATTGGCGGCCAGCTGTACAACCAGATCGCCCACGAAAAAGACCTGCTCGCTGCGGTGCTGCCGCCGCCGGCATACCTGATTGAGACCCACTTCCTGGTGACCAGTGTCATGGTCGATGCCGTGCAAACCTCGATCAGCGGTTCAAGCCAGGTCAGCAATGCTGGTGAAGGCAAGCGCTTGGTGGAACAGGTTCCGCGTTTGCTCAAAGAGTACAACGAGGCCCATGCCCAGTTTGCCAAGAACGCCCTGACCGACTCCCGGCTGCTGCCGCTCTTGGAGGAGTCTGACCGGCATGTGCGCACCTACTTCAATGTGCTGAACAAGAACTTCTTGCCCATCCTCGACAGTGGCGATTTGTCCAAGCTGCGCAGCGAATACGAGCAAATGGCCAAGGCCTATGGAGAGCATCGCCAAGCCATCGATGCGCTGGTGCTCAAAACCAACGAAAGCACCCGCCAGACGCTGGTGCAGGCCGAGGCCATCCAAAGCCAGGTGATTTGGAGCATCGCGGCCCTCGCCCTGGGCGGTTTGCTGGTCGGCCTGGGGCTGGCCTGGGTCGCTTACCGGGTCTCCATCAAGCCCTTGACCACGGTGGCCCGCCACATTTACGAAGGCACGGAAAAAAGCCGCCGTGCCTCCAGCCAGCTGACCTTGGCCAGCCAAAAATTGGCCCAAGGGGCCAACGAGCAGGCCGCAGCCATTGAAGAGACCAGCGCCTCCTTGGAGGAGGTCTCCAGCATGATCCACTCAACCGCCAAGAACGCCGAGCAGGCCAAACAGCTGGCCTCCGAAACCCGGGCCTCGGCGCAAGAGGGCGTGAGCAACATGACGCAGATGACAGTGGCCATGGACGCCATTGAGCGCTCCAGCAGCGACGTGGCCAAAATCGTCAAGAGCATCGACGAGATTGCCTTTCAAACCAACATCTTGGCGCTGAATGCGGCGGTGGAGGCGGCCCGTGCTGGCGAGGCGGGCGCAGGCTTTGCCGTGGTGGCCGACGAGGTGCGCTCGCTGGCCCAGCGCAGCGCCACGGCGGCGCACGAGTCGGCTGAAAAAATCGAGGCCTCTTTGCGCAGCAGCCGCACCGGATCGGTCTCCTTGCAGCGGGTGCAGGAGTCGCTCAGCCAAATTGAAAACAAGATCGCACGCACCGATGCGCTGGTGGCCGAAATCACCATGGCCTCGCGTGAGCAGGCCCAGGGCATTGAGCATGTGGGCATTGCCATTGAGCAAATGAGCAAGGTGGCGCAAGACGCGGCCGACAGCGCGGGACAAATTGCACTGGCGGCCGAGCAGACCTATGACCAGGCCCGCGAGGCCGAGGCCATGGTGGAGCGCGGCATTGAGGTGGTGGGCTTCAAAGTCCGTCGCAAAGGGTCTGAAAACAACCCACAAGACCCAGACGGATTCAGCCGCTTGACCCCGCTCAATGAGCGCAACCACCGCACGGCTTCGGGCCATGCCGAACGCTTGCACCAAGACAAAGAACTGTCACACGAGCACAGCCCCAAACTCAACGCACCGGGGCACCAGACCGGACAGCATTTCAAAGATTTTTGAGCGCTCCAATGGCCACAGCCCCCTTAGCGGTTTTGGACAGGGATGCCCCCATGTCAACCCAGACTTACCAAAACCTGTGCGCAATGATCCACAGGCACAGCCGCATTCACTTGGGGCCCAACAAGGTCAACTTGTTGACCAGCCGCTTGGTCAAGCGCAGGCGTGAGTTGGGCTTGGCCAGTTGGGAGGACTACGCGCAATGGCTGATCCTGCACCAAGGTGATGAAATCGACACCCTGATCGACTTGGTGTCGACCAACCACACCCACTTTTTCAGGGAATCGGTGCACTTCGAGATTTTGAAATCGGACTTGCTTGGCCCTTTGCTGCGCGACAGCCCGACCGCCCGCCAAGGTTTGCAGTGTTGGTCGGCCGCGTGTTCCAGTGGCGAAGAACCGTTCACGCTGGCCATGGTGCTCAACGAATACGCCGAACAAAAGCACCCGGGCTTGGCTTGGCAGATCACGGCCACCGACATTTCGAGCCGCGCCTTGCAAAAGGCCCATCAAGCGGTCTATGACAGCAAAAGCCTGGCCCTGCCGGACCCGGCTTTTTTGCCCAAATACTTTCAAAAAGGCAGTGGCCCCTTTGAGGGGTTTTGCAAAGTCAAAAGCGAGTGGCAAAAAAAGGTCAGCTTCCGCAGGATGAACCTGTTTGGCCCGGCCTACAACATTCCCCAACCGCAGCACCTGGTGTTTTGCCGCAACGTGCTGATTTACTTTGAAATCGACTCGCAAACCGAACTCATACAGCGTCTGCACGACACCCTGGAGCCCGGTGGTTTTTTGATTGTTGGGCATTCCGACAGCTTGATGCGCATCCAACACCCGTTCAAAAGCCTGGGCAACGGCATCTACCAAAAACAAACCACAACATGATTTGGACCCCCACATGCCCATAAAAGTTCTGGTGGTCGACGACTCGGCACTCGTCAGAAAAACCATCACCGACACGCTGTCCCACGACCCCGAGATCGAAGTGGTTGGCGTTGCCAATGACCCGCTGATTGCCATGGACAAAGTGGCCCGCCTGCAGCCAGACGTGATGACCCTGGACATGGAGATGCCCCGCATGGATGGGCTGACCTATTTGCGCCAAATGCAAAAAGAGCGCTCGCCGATTGCCGTGGTGGTCATCAGCTCTTTGACGCAACAAGGCTCCAGCCTGGCCCTCGAGGCCATGGATGCAGGCGCCTGCGAAGTCTTGGCCAAACCCGATGGCAGCACCTCGGTGGGGGCGCTGGCCGCCAAGCTGGCCTACCACGTCAAAGCCGCGCACGCCGCCAAACAACGCTTTCGCCAGCGCGCCGCGCCCAGCCAAGCGGTGGCTTTTTCACCCGCCAAACCCAGCAGCAGTGCGTCCTTGGCCAAGCCGAGCGACCGACGGCTGCTGGTGGTGGGCGCGTCCACCGGCGGTGTCGAGGCGCTCAGTGCCTTGCTGCCGGCCCTGCCCGCAGGGCTGCCGCCCATCTTGGTGGTGCAGCACATTCCGGCTTTTTTCTCCAAAGCCGTGGCCGACCGCATCAACAGTTTGTCGCCCTATGAGGTGCGCGAAGCGCAAGACAACGAGCGGGTATTGCCCGGCCAATGCCTGATGGCACCGGGCAATTACCACATGATGGTGGTGGCAGGCCCAGACGGCTACCGCACACGCCTGAGCCAAAGCCCTGCGGTGCACCATTGCCGCCCGGCGGTGGATGTCTTGTTCCGCTCGGCCGCGGCCGTGTCGGGCAAGCACACGCTGGCGGTGTTGCTGACGGGCATGGGCAGCGACGGTGCCCAAGGCATGCAAGCCCTACGCAACGCGGGCGGCATCAACATGACCGAGCACGAAGACAGTTGCGTGATCTACGGCATGCCCCGTGCGGCCGTGCAGTTGGGCGTGGTGGACAAGACCGTCATGCTGGAGCGCATGCCGCAAGCCATTTTGGAAAGCTTGGGCAACCTGCCCTTGTGAACACCATGACCAGCTCAGACGACACCCCCATGCATGCGCCAGACCAGCCAGGGCTGACCGGCGAGCCCACCACAGTGGCAGAACGGGCCGCCAGCATGCTCAAAGAGGCCAGGCTGCTGGTGGTGGACGACAGCAAAATGATGCGCATGGCCATCTCCCGCTCGCTGCGCCAGCTGGGCGTGGAGAACATCCAGGAAGCGGCCAATGGCCGCGAGGCTTTGGAGCGGCTGTGCCAAGAGTCCTTTGATCTGATGCTGCTGGACATGGAAATGCCTGAGATGACCGGCCTTGAGGTGCTGGAAAAAATGCAGCACATGCCCCAGCTTCAGGGCTTTCCGGTGATTGTGATCTCGGGTGGGCAAGACATTGACGACGTGGTCCGGTGCATCGAAATGGGGGCCGACGACTACCTGCCCAAACCCTTTAGCCAAGTGCTGCTCAAAGCCCGCCTGAGCTCGTCGATTGAAAAAAACCGGCTGCGTGAACTCGAACGCATGCGCCGCCAGCAACTGCAAGCGCAGCACGAACAATTGGCTTTGGAACAAGGCAAAACCGAAAACCTGCTGCTCAACATCTTGCCCCGATCGGTCTCGCACAGACTCAAGGGCGGTGAAAAACGCATCGCCGACGCACACCAGGAAGTGACCGTGTTGTTTGCCGACTTGGTGGGCTTTACCCAGTTGTCGCATGGCATGTCGGCCGAGAATTTGGTGCGGCTTTTGGACGACATTTTTTCGCGCTTTGACGCCATCACATCAGAGGCCGGGGTCGAAAAAATCAAAACCATTGGCGACTGCTACATGCTGGTGGGCGGTGTGCCAGAAAACCGGCCAGACCACGCGGTGGCCGTGGTCGATGTGGGCTTTGCCATGCTTTCGGCCATGGACGACTTCAACCGGACCCATGGCACACAGTTGCAGATCCGAATTGGGGCCAACAGTGGCCCCGTGGTGGCGGGCGTGATTGGCATGCACAAGTTCACCTATGACCTGTGGGGCAACACCGTCAACGTGGCCAGCCGCATGGAGTCCACCGGCACCCCTGGTCGGGTGCATGTTTCGCCCTCCACCGCCAAGCACCTGGACAGCCTTTTTGAACTCGAAGCGCGTGGTGCCGTCAGCGTCAAAGGCATTGGCGAGATCAACACCTTCTTTGTGCAAGGCCGCAAACCCAGCTGAAAAATCCCTACCCACATGACCTCATTGCCCCTCACAAGCCCAAACGGGTCCGCCGGACTGCATGACGCGTGCCGCCTGTTGCGCCAACAATGGCCCAGCCACTGGGAGGGACTGCCCAGCATACTGACGCAGTGCCAGCAGGCGCTGCAGCTTTGCGACACCCGCCACCCAGACACCATGGCCTTGAACCAGTTCGCATGGCAGGTTGCCAACGCCATGGAAAACCAGGTGCTCAAGAGCACTTACGCCGAGCCCAGTTACCACAACCGATTGCACACGGCAGATGTCTTGGTCTCGCTCACCACCCTGCTGCGCAGCCTGCATGACATGGCGCCATCCCCGCAGGCAGAGGTGTGGTCATCGGCCTTGTTGGCTGCCGCCGTGGCGCATGACTACCAGCACCCTGGCGGTGTGAACCAATCGCTGTTTGAAATCGAAACGGCCTCTTGGCAAGGCATTTTGGGCTTGGCCAGCCCAGTGCCTTCGCACTGGCGGGCCTGCATCGAGACCCTGATCTTGCGCACCGACCCCCAAGTCGTTGCTGAAAACCACCAACGTGTGGCCGAACAGGCTTTTGAATGGACCACCGCATGGGCGCAGGTCTTGCTCAACGAGGCCGATATTTTGGTCAGTGCCACCGCCGAATTTGGCCCCGGCCTGAGCGAGGCACTGGCCAAGGAATGGGCGCAGGTTGGCTTTGCCGCCCATGCCACCGTGGCCACACCCGCCGGACGGGCTTTTTTCTTGCGCTCAGCGCGCTTTTCCAGCCCTGCGGCCAAAGCACTTGGGCTGCCGCGCTGGGTGCAAGACCAACTCACCTCACTTCAACACATGGATTGAACCTATGGAAGACAAAAAATTCGATTTTTCAGTCGATCTGGAAAAAATCAAATCGGTGGGCGCCTTGCACCCCCACTCCATCGACGCGCTGCAGGCCTTCAGCCGAAATGGCCTGAGCAGCGAAGACAGGCTGTACTACCAGTTGGTCAGCAACATGTCCCTGGAGACCGTGGCCTTCAGGCCAGGCAGCCCGCTGTGTGAGTTTGGCCAAGCCGTGAGCAGCGCCTACATTGTTCGCGAAGGCGAGATCGAGCTGCGCACCGAAGGCATGGTCTACCGCGTGGGGCCTGGCACTGTGCTGGGCCTGGCTTCGGGCCTGGCCAACCAACCCCACAACATGACCGCCACCGCCTTGACGGTGGTCACCGCCAGCGTGATCCCCATCTACAAAGCCCTCAAAGCGGTGACCTCTTGCAATCCCGGTTTGCGCGGCATCAACCGCAACACCGTGATGCGCACCCTCAACCTCAGCAGTGTCCCGGAGAGTTTGAAATGAGCGCCTTTGCCGAAGTCTCTTTTGCCGCTGGCGCTCACCTGTTTGAGGCCGGTCAAGCGGCCGACAAACTCTACATCATCAAGCAAGGCAGCGTGGAGCTGCTGGACAGCCGCAGCGGGCAAATTTTTGCCACGCTCAGCGCTGGCCAACCTTTTGGCGAACAGGCCGTGCTCTCGGGCGGGGTGCGCAGCGCCACCGCGCGCGCCAAAGAGGACACGGTGTGCATGGAGCTGACCGCCACCGGTTTGCAGCAAGTGCTGGAAAAAGAAAACGAAATGAGCCGCATCGTGTTCCGCGCCCTGTTGCTGCAGTTGTACATGGCCAACCAACTGCGCCACAAAGGCTAAGCACGCACCACGACCCTGTCTTGGGCGTGCGCGCTGACCACCCACGCAATGGCTTGACCGCGGCCCTGCCCCCAGGCCGCTGCGCCTGGCCTGTCCCGCTGCCTTGTGGCATCAGGGGCCTTGTTGGCCTATGGCAAGCGCGTGGCGAGGATTGCGCCATAATTTCCGTTTTTGCAGCCCACGGCCCCGCCCCGCAATGGGCAACCAACTGCCCCTTTTAAATCCATAACAACACCCATGACAACAGCCGTGACCACCGACACCGCCAGCACCATGCCCTGGAGCGAATCGCTCAACATCGGCAATGCCCGCATGGACGAGACGCACCAAGAATTCGTGCAGATGATCAACCAGATTTTGGCCACCCCCGTGGACCAGCAATTGCCGGTCTACCAAGCGTTTTTGCAGCACACGGTGGACCATTTTGCGCAAGAAGACCGCTGGATGCTGGCCACCGGCTTTTCGGCCGACAACTGCCACTCCGAGCACCACGCCACCATCTTGGAGACCATGCGCGTGGTCGAAACCCATTACCAGGACAACGACAAGACCATCATCATCCGCATGGCCGAGGCCTTGGCCGAATGGTTTCCAGGCCATACGGCCAGCATGGATGCGGGTTTGGCCGCGCACATGAAGTCGGTGGGTTTTGACAGCGTGAGCGAAACCCTGGCCGACCCGTCGGTGATCCAAAACGTGACCATGTCGGGCTGCGGCAGCGTCAGCAGCAGCACCTGATTGGCCACACATGCGCTCAAACAGCTGGGCGCCAGCAAAAGCAGCAGCGGCACCGGCCGCCACAGCAGCCGCCTCTCGCATCACTGGGGCTTGATGCCCGCCGTCTGAATCACCCGCGTCCAGGTGTTGATTTCAGCCTGCACAAAGCCGGTGTAGGCCTTGCTACCCAGCGCGGGCACCACAAAGCCCACCGAGGTCAGGCGCTGGCTCAGCTTGTCGGACTGAAGTGCTTGCACCATGGCGGCTTCCAGCTTCTCCACAATCGCCGGTGGCGTGCCTTTGGCCACCGAAAGACCTGACCACGACAAAGCCTGAAAGCCTGGGTAACCCGACTCGGCCACCGTGGGCACATCGGGGTACAGCGGGTTGCGCTGCAAACTGCTGACCGCAATGGGCCTGAGCTTGCCCGCTTGGATGTGCGGCAAGGCCGCGTCTTGGTTGATGAAGATCATGGGCACCGTGCCCGCCAACAGGTCGTTGAGCAAGGGGCCACCGCCCCGGTAGGGAATGCCGGTCAAGAAAATGCCGGTGGTCTGCTTGAACAGTTCCATGGCCATGTGGCCCGAGGCCGCATGGGTGTAGCCGTAGTCCAGCTTGCCCGGGTTTTGTTTGGCGTAGCGCACGATGTCTTGCACCGTCTTGAAGGGCAAGGACGGGTGGACCACCAGCACATTGGGGCCCGAGTGCACCTGCGTCAGGTGCACCAGGTCGCTCATGGAGTTGTATTTGAGTTTGGCATCCAGGCCATGCGCCACCGCGTTTTGGCCCACACCACTTTGGATCAGGGTGTAGCCATCGGCCGGCAGGCGGATGGCGCGCTCTGTGCCGACAATGCCGCCTGCACCGCCAATGTTCTCGACCACTACCGTCTGCTTGAGGATCTTGCCCAACTCCTCGGCCATCAAACGGCCCATCACATCGCTGGTGCCCCCCGGTGGGAAAGGCACGACCAGTTTGATCGGGCGGCTGGGGTAATCGCTTTGCGCCAGCACCAGGGCCGGGGCCAAGGCCAAGCTCAAAGCGGCGGCGCAAAACGTGTGGATGAGTCGTCGATGCATGGGCATGAAAGTCTCCTTGTGAAAGGGTGTGGTTGGATTCAAGGTTCAGGCAATTCAGGTGATCGGTGCCGGGTTGAACAGCACCAAGGCGTTGTGCAGCTTCCAGTGCTCGGCCCAGGTCTTGCGGCCACTGGCCACGGCCAGCAGCAGGTGGAACAGCTCCCAGCCCATGTCTTCTATGCTCAGGCCTTCGTCGGCAATGCGGCCGGCATTGAGGTCCATCAGGTCGTGCCAGCGGCGGGCCAGGTCGCTGCGCGTGGCCACCTTGATGACCGGGCATTCGGCCAGGCCATAGGGCGTGCCGCGACCGGTGGTGAAGACGTGCAGGTTCATGCCTGCGGCCAATTGCAAGGTGCCGCAAATGAAGTCGCTGGCCGGTGTGGCCGCAAACACCAAGCCCTTTTGGTCGGCCCTGAGTTTTTCGCCGGGCGACAACACGTGCGCGATGGCCGAGCTGCCGCTCTTGACGATGGAGCCCATGGCTTTCTCGGCGATGTTGGACAGGCCCCCGGCCTTGTTGCCGGGTGTGGTGTTGGCGCTGCGGTCCACTTGCCCGCGCGCCAAGTAGCGGTCGTACCAATCGAGTTCGCGCACGATGGCCTGGGCCACCTCGGGGCTGGCGGCGCGTTGGGTGAGTTGCTCGACCGCGTCGCGCACCTCGGTGTTTTCACTGAACATCACGGTGGCGCCTGCACGCACCAACAAGTCGGTGGCAAAACCCACGGCCGGGTTGGCCGTGACCCCGGAAAACGCGTCACTGCCCCCACACTGCACCCCCACCACCAAGGCGCTGGCGGGCACGCGCTCTCGCCGCCGGGCGTTAAGCCGCTCCAGGTGCGGCCGGGCGCTTTGCACAATGCTGTCCAGCATGGCCATGAAGCCCACATGCTGCGCGTCTTGCAGGCACACCGTGTCGGGCCCACTGGCGGGGTCACGTTCGTCGGTGATGGGGAAACTGCCCGGCGGCAGCAAGCGCTCGGGCTGCAGTTTTTCGCAGCCCAGGCTGACCACCATGACCTCGCCGCCAAAGTTGGGGTTCAGGCTGATGTTGCGCAGCGTGCGGATCGGGATGATGGCGTCCGGCGCGTCAATCGCCACGCCGCAGCCATAGCTGTGCTCCAGGCCCACCACGTTGTCCACATGCGGATACAAGGGCAACAACTCGGCCTTGATGCGGCGCACCGCCTGCGCCACCACGCCCGCGACGCACTGCACCGTGGTGGTGATGGCCAAAATGTTGCGCGTCCCGACCGAGCCGTCGGCATTGCGGTAGCCCTCAAAGCTGTAGCCCTCTAAGGGCGTTTGCGCCGGTGCGGCCACGGTGGCCATGGGCAAATTGTGCAATGCACGGGCAGCGGGCATTTGCAGCAGGCGCTCTTGCACCCACTGGCCCGCGGCAATGTCTTTCAGCGCAAAGCCAATGGTCACGTTGTAGCGGCGCACCACATCGCCTGGCGCCAGCGCCACCAAGGCCACTTTGTGGCCCTGCGGCACTTTGTCACGCAAGACCAAGCCGCCCTCCACGGCGGTGCCTGCAGGCAAGCCGCCGTCGTTGACCACGATGGCCACGTTGTCCAAGGGGTGCATGCGCAGCAGGCGGGGCAAACCTCGCACCACCTGGGCCTTTGGGCTTTCGCTCATGCCAAGACCTCCACCCAGTTGGGGCCCTGCCCCACCGGCATGCGTTGCTGCAAACTCAAAGCGCCACTGTTCGCATCGATGGCCCAGCGGCCCAAGTGGTGCGAGGTTTGTCCCGCCACCAGCAAATGCCGGCCGGTCGGGTCGATGGCAAAACCCCGGGGTTGGCTTTCAACCGCTGTGTGCCCTTTGGCAGTGAGCCTGCCGGTGGTGGCATCCACCTCAAAATGCGCCAAAGTGCTGGAGCTGCGCTCGCTGGTGTACAGGTGCCGCCCATCGGGCGTCAGGTGCAGGTCGGCCGCCCAGGGCTTGCCGTCAAAAGCCGGCGGCATGGTGCTCAGGGTTTGGATGGCATTCAATTGGCCATCGGCACTGTTCCAGCGCAACACATCGAGCGTGCCATCGAGCTCGTTGAGCAAGTACACAAAACGCCCCTGAGGGTCAAAACGAAAATGCCTTGGGCCTGCCCCTGCACGCGCTTGCCACTGGTGAGAAAAGCGCAAATGCCCCGTTTCTGCCTGCAGGGCAAACACCATCAAGGCCCCACCGCCCAAGTTGCTGGCCAGCACAAAACGGTTGCAGGGCGAGGCCATGATGGCGTGTGCATTGGGGCCTGTGGCCAGCACCTGTTGCACTGGCCCTGCCAGGCCATCTGGTGCAATGGGGCTGACGGTGATTTGGTGCGAAGGGTAAGACGCGGCCAACAAATAACGGCCCAGACCTTCGATGCCAAGGTAGGCCATGCTGGCAGGCAAGGGGGTTTCGCCCAAGAGGCTCAGGTGTCGGGTCAGGGGGTCAACGGCCAAGCTGAGCACCGCCATGGGCTCACTGCGCCGCGCCACATACAAGCGGTTGGACTGAGGGGCCAGCGCCATGGGCATCAGATTGCCGCCCAATTGCAAGCTGCTGTGCGGGCGCAAAGCGCCATCTTCGCCCATGTGCAGCACACAGATGTCGCCGCTGTCGGCATTGGAAACATAGACGAAGGCCATGGGTTCAGAGTTGGGTGAAAGGAATGAAAAAATGCCCTGCAGATGCTAATCCGAAAAGCCGTAGAGTTGCGCCGGGTTATCCACCAAGATGCGCTGCAAATCTGCCGAACGCGCAACCCACTGGGGCAACAAGGCCAGCAAGTCGGCGTTGCTGGGCAATGGGTTTTGATTCGGGTGCGGCCAGTTGCTGGCCCACAAACAGCGCTCAGGGTAATGCGCCGCCAAGTGGCGTGCAAGCAGGCCAACATCCTCGTAATGCGGTGGCCCGCTGCGCGAGGTTTCATAAGGTGCCGACAATTTGACCCAGACCCGGCCGGTGTCGAGCAAGCGGCAAAGGGCCTCAAATGCCGGGTCTTGCGTGCTGGCTGGAGGGCTTAGAAATTTGCCCGTGTGGTCCAGCACCAAGGGCACATTCACGCTTTGCAACAGCGCTTGGCGCTGCACCAACTCACGCCCATCGAACTGCACATTCAAGTGCCAGCCCAGCGCAGCGATTTTGCGCGCCAATGGGGCCAGCGCTTCCCAACCCAAAAGGCCTGCAGACAGCAGCATCACGCGCAAGCCGCGCACCCCGGCGGCGTGCAGGTCTTGCAGTTCTCCCTCGCTCACACCGGTCGGCACCATGGCCACAGCGCGGGCACGCCCTGGACAGGCGGCCACTGCGGCCAGTGTGCAGCGGTTGTCAAAACCATAGCCGGTGGGCTGCACCACCACCACGCGCGTCAAACCCAGTTGCGCCTGCACCTGGGCATAGTCGGCCAGGGGGGCATGCGGGGGTTTGAAGCTGGCCGTCGCGGCCAATGGGTAGGCATCGTCGTAAATGTGGACATGGCAATCGCAGGCATTGGCTGGCGCAGCCCAAGGCAAAGTGCTCACAGCGCCCCCTTGTTCAGCAGGCGTTGCGCATGCGCTGCATTGACCGCACCCAGGGGCACACGCCCGCGCAAGATGTCGGTGGTTTGCCGCACCGTCTCCAGGGCTTGGTGCGCAATCGCCTCGGGTGTCAGTCCCCCCACATGCGGCGTGGCAATCACCAAGGGGTGGGCGGCCAAAGCAGGGCTGGGCATCTGGTCTGCAGCCAGCCCCACGTCCAAGGCGGCACCGGCCAAAAGCCCTTGGTTGAGGGCGTCCAGCAAAGCGGCCTCGTCGACCAATTGCCCGCGCGAGGCATTGATGAAGCAGGCCGAGGCTTTCATCTGCGCAAAAGCCTGGGCATTGAATAGATTTTCGGTTTCGGGCAAAGCCGGTGCCAGGCACACCACATGGTCAGCGCAGGCCAACAGCGCCGACCAAGCCATCGGTTCGATCTGCTGATCTGAAGGCTGCACGAATGGGTCGTACACGCACACCCGCATGCCAAAGGCTTGCGCCAGGCGGGCCACATGCCGGCCGATTTCGCCATAACCAATCAGGCCCAAACAGGCACCGCGCAACTCGCGCCCCATGCGGGGTTCTGGTTTAAGGCCTTGGTGGTAATGGCCGCTGGCGGCTGTGATGTGGCGGCTCAAATCGATCATGACCCCGATCACCCATTCGCCCACCGCAGGCCCAAAGCCAGGGCTGGCGCGGGTCACCAAAACACCGTGTTGGCTGGCGGCGGCCACGTTAATGCTGCGAATGTCCACGGCGCATCGCACGGCGGCCAGCAAACCCGGCACCTGGGCAAAAAAATCCGCATCCAGTGCCGTTTGCCGGTAGGCGATCAAGACCTCACAGCCTTGCGCCGCCGCAATCAGCTCGGGGCCAGCCCAGTCCTGCGTCTGGGGGTTGAGTTGGACCTGCGCCACCTGCTGCAAATCGGCCAGGGCCTGCGCGCCAAAATAAGTCGCCAAGCGGTCTTGGGGGTGGGTGACCAAAACGCGCGGCAAGGCCATGGCTCAGGTCAAAGCCCCATGCTGCGAGGCAGCCACAGTGAAATTTGCGGCACATAAGTGACCAGGACCAGCACAAACAACAGGATCACAAAGAACGGCTTCATGGCCCTGACCACCTGCTCGATCTTGAGCTTGGCCACCGCACTGCCGACAAAGAGCACCGCACCCACCGGTGGTGTGATCAGTCCAATGCCCAGGTTGACCATCATGATCATGCCGAAGTGAACCGGGTCCACCCCGATGGTTTTCATGACCGGCAACAAGATCGGCGTGAGGATCAGGATCAAGGGCGCCATGTCCATCAAGGTGCCCAGCGCCAGCAGCATGATGTTGACGCACAACAAAATCACCCAGGGTTCGCTGCTCAAGGCCGTGAAGAGCGTGGTGATCTTCAGTGGAATTTGCATCAAGGTCATGATGTAACCGAAGCTCGCGGCAAAGCCGATCAGGATCATCACGATGGTGACGGTTTTCACGGTGCGGTGCATCAGCTTGGGCAGGTCTTTCCACTTGTAATCGCGGTAGATGAACATGGTCACAAAAAAGGCCCAGACCACCGCAATCGAGGCCGACTCGGTCGCGGTGAACACCCCACTCAAGATGCCGCCCAAGATGATGCCCATGGTGGCCAGCCCCCACAGGGCGTCCACACAAATTTTGAGCGCTTCTTTCAGGGGAATCACGCGGCCTTTGGGGTAGTTTTCCCGGCGCGCCACATACAGGCAATACACCGCCAGGCTGAGGCCAAGAAGCAAACCGGGCAACACCCCGGCCATGAACAGCGCCGCCACCGACACCGTGCCGCCTGCGGCCATGGAGTAAATGACCGCGTTGTGGCTGGGCGGGATCAGGATGGCCTGCACGGAACCACTCACCGTGACCGCTGTGGCAAAAGGCCGGGGGTAGCCGTTCTTTTCCATCTCGGGAATCAGCACCGAACCAATCGATGCGGTGTCGGCGACCGACGAGCCGGAAATGGCCCCGAAAAATGTGGAGGCCAATATGTTGACCAGGGACAAGCCGCCTCGCACAAAACCGATCAGCACACCGGCAAACGCCACCAAGCGCCGCGACATGCCCCCCTCGGCCATGATCGCGCCCGCCAGTACGAAACACGGTATGGCCAAAAGCGAAAATTTGTTCACCCCGCTGGCCATCTGAATCATCACCGCATCCAGCGGCAAATCGATCCACAAGGCCCCCACCAAGGCCGCCATGCCCAAGGCGTAGGCCACAGGCATGCCCAACAACATCAACACCACAAAACTGCCAATGAGAACCAATGCATCCATGATCAGATCGCCTCCGCCGATGTAGGGCCTTCGTGGTCAAAAACCACCACGGCACGCCCATGTGCAGGCCCCCAAAACAACACCTCGACCACAAAAACCAAGGTCAAGAATGCGCCCAACGGCAAGGGCGTATACGTCCAGCCCACTGCCAACCACGGCAAGTCAGCCAAAGTTTGCCCCATGGTGCCCATGACCAGCTTGCTGCCCCACACGACCACAAAACCACAAATGACCAACATCAAAATGTGCACCAGATAGGCGCCGATTTTTTGCACACCCGCTGGCAAATGGTCCACCAGCATGCCCACGGCAATATGGGCACCAGCTCGGTAACCCGCGGCCGCCCCCATGAACGTGAAGGTCACCATCAGCAAGACCGCCACCGGCTCTGGCCAGCTCGAGCCCGTACCCAAGACATAGCGGGCGAAAACACCCCATGGAATGACCAGGCTCATTGCCAAAATCGACAGGCCAGAAATCCAAATGCAGAGCAGGTAAAGGCGGTCAAAAAAACGCAACATATTCCAAAATCCTCGAGGGCGAGTTCTCAAAAAACCAATGGGACGGGGCTCACCCCGTCCCACCTCGCGCAGCGGCGTCTAGGGCCGCTGCATGCCGGTCACTTGACCGCTTCGATGCGCTTCATCAGCTCGGCGTATTGCGCGCCGTATTTGGCACGCACAGGGGCAGTGGCGTCATAAAAAGGTTTTTTGTCGACCACCTTGAACTGAATGCCCGCCGTTTGGAGTTTGGCGCTGAACTCGGCCACGCTCTTGTCCCACAGCACGCGCTGCTCCATTTGAGCCTCACGCGAAAACTTCATCACACTGGCTTGATCGGCTGGGGTCATCTTGTCCCAGGTGACCTTGGACATGACAAAAATCTCAGGGATGATCAGGTGCGTGGTCTGGGTGTAGTACTTCACGCCGGTGGAGTACTGGTTGGACGTGAACAAGGTGGGCGGGTTGTTTTCGGCCCCATCCACAACGCCCGTTTGCAGTGCACTGTAGACATCGTTGTGGCCCATGCTGATGCCGTTGCCACCCATGGCGTTCATGGTGTCCACAAACAAGGGGTTGCCCATGACGCGGATCTTCAGGCCCTTGAGGTCAGCCGGGGTTTTGATTTCTTTTTTGGTGTAGAGGCTGCGTGAACCGCTGTCCATGAAACCCAAAGCGACCAAACGTGCGGGACTGCTGGTGATCTTGTCCAGGATTTCCTTGCCCACGGGGCCATCAATGACCGCACGCATGTGCGCCTCATCGCGGAACACAAAGGGCATGTTGAACACGTTCACATCGGGCACCACCGGCCCCAAAATACCCAATGATATGCGGGCGATCTGAATCGCGCCAACCTGGGTTTGCTCCACCACCTCTTTTTCAGAACCCAGAACGCCGCCGGGGAACATTTGCAACTTGAAGCGCCCTGCTGTGGCCGCTTCTAATTTTTTGCCCATGTTTTCCACCGCCACCACATTGGGGTAACCCGCGGGGTGCACGTCCGAGGCCTTGAGCACGGTTTGTGCTGAGGCCACCGGGGCAATGGCCAAGGCCATCAAAGTGGCCATGGCTGAAGTGAGAAGATTTCTGCGAAAAGTCATTGAGGGTCTCCTGTAGGTTGAAAGGCAATTGAACACCAACGAAAACATTAAAACTGGAATTCAGTCATCGGTTGTCGTACAATCGTGCACTATTATCGTTCAGGTCTGACCCTCAGTCAGCTAGGGATTACCCATGGATGCAATCACCCCTCCTTTCAGGAAACCCGGCGGCTTGGCCATTCAATTGGTCAACGCCCTGACCGAGCAAATACGCAGCGGCCGTCTGAATGCGGGCGACAAACTGCCCACCGAGGCCGCCATCATGAAAGACTTTGGCGTCAGCAGAACGGTGGTTCGCGAGGGCATCTCGCGGCTGCAGGCCTCGGGTTGGGTCGATACACGCCACGGCGTAGGCACCTTTGTCCTGCCCAAAAGTGAGCACCCCTCCTTTCGCATCAGCCCCGAGCAGATGGGCACGCTGCGAGAGGTCATCGCCCTGCTGGAATTTCGCATCAGTGTAGAGACCGAAGCGGCTGCCTTGGCCGCCATGCGCCGCCGCCCGGAGAACCTGCAAGAATTGCGCTCGGCCTTGGAGTCCTTCAACCAAGCCATTGAAGAAGACCGCGATGCCGTGGCGGCCGATCACCAGTTTCACCAGGAAATCGCCCGCGCCACCCAAAACCACCACTTCATCGACCTGATGCATTCACTCGGGGCGGGGGTGATTCCAAGGGCCAGGATCAGCAGCATCTTGACCCAAGACCCCGAGCGACAAAACTACCTCAGGCGTGTCAACCAAGAGCACGAAAGCATTTTCAACGCCATTGCCGAACAAGACGTGGAGGCCGCCCGCGCTGCCATGCGCACGCACCTGGCCAACAGCCGTGAACGGCTGCGCAAAAGCGACCCCGACAGCCTCTGAGGGCCGTCAAAAGGACGTCAAAGACAGGTCACTGGCGTTTTCCCCAATTTCGATTTTCTGAATTTGGTTGTACGATGTCTATTGACTCTACCCCAGCAACATGACCTCACACGCCAGCCCCACCGTCACCCGCATGCAAGTCATCCCCGTGGCGGGCCACGACGGCATGCTGATGAACCTCAGCGGGGCGCACGGCCCCTTTTTCACACGAAACATCGTCATCTTGAGCGACTCGGCAGGGCGCACCGGCCTGGGTGAGGTACCCGGCGGCGAGAAAATCCGCCAAACTTTGGAAGAAGCCCGCGCCCTGATTGAGGGCCAGCCCATTGGCCATTACAACCGCCTGCTCAATGCCATGCGGCTGCAGTTTGCCGACCGCGACAGCGGCGGCCGGGGCCAACAAACCTTTGACTTGCGCACCACCATCCACGCCGTCACAGCGGTCGAAAGCGCCCTGCTCGACCTGCTGGGCCAGCACCTGAACGTGCCCGTTTGCGCCTTGCTCGGCCAGGGCCAGCAGCGCGAACGGGTGCAAATGCTGGGCTATCTTTTTTATGTGGGCGACCGCCAGCAAACCGACCTGCCCTACCGCAGCGAACCCGACCAAGCCAACGACTGGCTGCGCCTGCGCCACGAAAAAGCCATGACGGCAGAGGCCGTGGTGCGCCTGGCCGAGGCCGCCCAGGCCCGCTATGGCTTTCAAGACTTCAAGCTCAAGGGCGGCGTGCTGCGCGGCGAAGAAGAAGTCGAGGCCATTGTGGCTTTGCATGAGCGCTTTCCCAA
>CAMCNQ010000031.1 GCA_945875955.1 Limnohabitans sp. Rim8
TGTGGGTTACCGCCAAGCCTGGGAAGGCCTCGATGGAAACTGGCCCGAAGCCGAGACCCTGGAGCGCGGCATCTTCGCCACCCGACAACTGGCCAAGCGGCAAATCACCTGGCTGCGCAGCATGCCGGGGCGGCGGGTGGTCGATGCCCAGGCGGCCGACGCGGTACAACAGGTCAATCAAACAGCCATTCACGCGCTGACGGCTTAAAAAAGCGCTTTTCGCGAGGATTGATGCTAGGATTTCCCCATGCGTTTCAAAGGCTGAACCATGCGACTGTCTGAACATGAGAAAGAAAGCTTAAAACACGCTGCGCTGGCGTGTTTTGGCTACGGCACTCGTCTGCGCTTATTCGGTTCTCGCGCAGACGAACATCGCAAAGGCGGCGATATAGATTTGCTGATCGAGTCGCACTTGACCGATCCTGCAGATATCGCGAAAGCGCACACCCGATTTTTAAGCCAAATCTATACCAGTTTGGGTGAACAAAAAGTGGACGTACTGATCGACTATCCAGGACGGAGTTCGTATCCACCGATTTTTCAGGTGGCACAAGAACAAGGCATTGTGCTGTGAACGACACCACGCAAGTCCGTCTGCTGGATGCCTGGCAACAATGCCAGCGCCACGCACACCACATGGCCCACGCCATCTCAACCATCGCCCCCACTCTGCCATTGACGGCCAACGCACTGACGCAGCTCAGCGATGAAGCCGTTCAGGATTGGGACCAGTTCGTTCTTCGATTCACCAAATTGCAAGACACATTGGGAGCGAGACTTTTTCCGGCTCTGCTCGAACACTTGCAAGAGCCCTACGAAGACCGCCCCATGCTCGACAAGCTCCATCGCCTCGAAAAATTGGGCTATTTGCCCAAACTCGATGATTGGCAAGCGCTGCGTGTCATTCGCAATCGGTTTGCACACGACTATCCCGAAGACGATGCCCTCAAGGCCGCCTATTTGAATGAAGCCGTCTCGGCGGTCCCCCTTATGCACGCATTGCTGGCTGGCGTTGCGCCTGTGATTGAAGGGTTACAACCATCCTGAGCCTCCGGCGGCTCGTGGTGGCGGCCTGGCGGCCGATGCGCCCGATGCCCTGCAGCAAGTCCTCCAGGCCGCCGCAGCCCATCTGCGCTAATCCCCGGCGTCTTTGCGCCGACCGCTTTTGATCTTGGCCTGCATCGCCTTGCCCTCCAGCCGCCTTTGCACAGAGCCATAGGTGGGCTTGGTGGCCTTGCGGGCTTTGGGCGGCTTGGCGTACAGGTCCAAGGTTTCATAAAGCCTGGCCCAAGCGTCCACCCGGTTGGCCTCTTGTGTGCGGTGTTTTTGGGCTTTCAGAATGAAAACACCCTCTAAGGTCAGGCGGCTGTCGCCCGACTGCAGCCAACGCTGCTTCACGTCGTCGGGCAAGGCGGAGCCCGCCACGTCAAAGCGCAACTGGATGGCGCTGGAGACCTTGTTGACGTTTTGCCCGCCCGGGCCTTGCGCCCGTATGGCGCTGAGTTCGACTTCGGCGTCGTCGATGTGCAGGGCGTGTTTCATGGTGGTGACCTGTGGGTGCCCGATTGCGGCCAAAGGCCACAGCGCCTACTGCAGCGGACCCTTGAGGTTTTCGGGCACAGGCAAAGGCATGACATCGATGCCTTCGTCGATCAAGGCCTCAGTTTCTTCGCGTGTGGCCTGGCCCCGGATGTTGCGCGCCTGGCGCTCGCCGTAATGGATTTTGCGCGCCTCTTCGGCAAATTGGGGCCCCACATCGTCGGTATTGGCCATCACGTGGCGCACCATGTTCAGCATGGCCGCCTGCATTTGCTGCAAGCTGGGCGCACCCGGGCTCTGTGGCTGGGCGCTGTGGCCAGACCCCTCATCCCTGTCCAACTTTTTTGCCCCGTCAGTCACTGCAGCCGGCGCGTCGTTGGCACCCAGGGATGGCGCAGCCTGCGTCTCGCTTGCTTGGCCATGGCCCAGGTTCAGGCGCGGGGCAGACAGCAGCTTGACGATTTCACTGTCGTTGCACACCGGGCAAGTGACCAAGCCGCGCGCGCGCTGCGCATCGTAGTCTTCTTGTGAGCCAAACCAGCCTTCGAAGCCGTGGCCCTGCGCGCATTGAAGGTCCAGCACTTTCATGGTGTTTGCTGCTCAGTCCAGGCGCTGCCAGCGCACGGGCCATTGGCCCGCCAACATGTTTTGCAACCACAGCGCACCGGTGAGGGTTTTGCCATCGGTGACTTGGCCATCACGGCACCAGTCCATCAACTGCGCTGGGCTGGCCGTGAACACATCCAAAAATTCTTCGGCATCCAATCGGCGCTCACCCAGGCTCAGCTCTTTGGCAAACCAGATTTCAATCACCTCGGTGGAATAGGCGATCACCGGGTGCAACACCCCGGCGCGTGCCCACATTCGGGCGCTGTAACCGGTTTCCTCCGCCAACTCGCGTTGCGCGCACAGCCAAGGGTCTTCGCCCGCCTCGAGTTTGCCGGCTGGAAACTCGATCATCACCTGCCCCACCGGGTAACGGTATTGGCGCTCCAGCACCAGCTGCAAGCCGTTGGGGGTGTTAAGCAAGGGAATCACCATCACGGCCCCGGGATGGACCACATACTCACGCGTGGCCAGGCCTTGGTTGGGCAAGCGCACCGTGTCGCGAAAGGCGTGCAAGAAGTGGCCGTGCAGCAGTTCTTGCTGACTCAGGCGGTGTTCAATCAGATGCTCGTCAGACATGGCCCTGCGTGTGTTCAACGCCCATGGGTCAATGCTTTCGGTGCATCAGGTAGCGGTAGACAAATCCGGGAAAGGCCAAGGTCACAAACAAGCTGCCCGTGATGGCATAAAACGCCCAGCCCTGTGGGGCGATTTGGCCGCCATGGTTTTCAAATGCCAAGCCCAGCGCCCCCACCGCGAAATACAGCACCACCAACTCGGCCAAGCGCCAAAACAAGGGCTTGGTGCTGCGCCAAGGCCCCAGCAAAAAAACCCGTTGATTGGCAAAGGGCAAGTTGGCGGCCAGCATGGCCAGCAAAATCAGCAGGCCAATGGAGGTTGAAGAGGTCATGGCGTTTGGAGAAATCGGTTCAGCTCGCCAGCATACGCACAATCGACTCTGAGCACAAAGCCATCAAGGCGCCGGGGAAAAGGCCCAAAACCAAAACCAACAGGCCATTGGTCGACAGGACCAGACGCACATCCAAATCGGCCGAGACGGTGGTGGCAGTGACGGGCTCGTCAAAGTACATGACCTTGACCACACGCAGGTAATAAAAAGCACCGATCAGGGACATCATGACCGCGAAGATGGCCAAGCCCAGGTAGAAAGTTTGGCCTGAAGCCACCAGCGATTGCAGCACCGACAGCTTGGCGTAAAAGCCCACCATGGGGGGAATGCCGGCCATGGAAAACAGGCAGATCGCCATCACACCGGCATACAGCGGGCTGCGTTGGTTCAAACCGGCCAGGTCGGTGATCTCTTCGCTTTCAAAACCTTGGCGCGCCAGCAGCATGATGATGCCAAAGGCGGCCAACGTGGTCAGCACATAAGAAACCATGTAGAACATGGCCGAGCTGTAGGCATTGGCAGCCAAGGTGGTCTCGCCGTTGATGACCCCGGCGACAAAGCCCAGCAACACAAAACCCATTTGCGAGATGGTTGAATAGGCCAGCATGCGTTTGAGGTTGGTCTGGGCTATGGCCGCCAGGTTGCCAATGAGCAAGGAGCCAACGGCCAGGAAAGACAGCATTTGCTGCCAATCGAACGCCAAGGGCAACATGCCTTCCACCAGCAAACGCACCATGACCGCAAAAGCGGCCAACTTGGGGGCACCGCCAATCATCAGCGTGGCCGAAGTGGGGGCGCCTTGGTAAACATCGGGCACCCACATGTGAAAGGGCACAGCGCCGATTTTGAAAGCCACACCGGCCACAATGAAGACCAGCCCAAACACCAAGACCTGGTGGTTGACTTGGCCAGAGGCGATGGCTTTGAACACCGCCGACAGCTCCAAGCTGCCCGTGGCGCCATACATCATGGACATGCCATACAGCAAGAAGCCCGAGGCCATGGCCCCCAGCACAAAGTACTTCATGGCCGCTTCGGTCGCCTGGGTGTGGTCACGCCGCAGAGCCACCAAAGCGTAACTGGACAAAGTCATCAGCTCCAAGCCCAAGTAGATCACGATGAAATTCTGGCCCGAGATCATGAAGCTCATGCCCAGCAAAGCAAACATGCTCAGGCTGAACAATTCACCCCCGCGCAACATGTCGCGGTCGCCCGCATACGGGCGCGAATAAACCAGGGTGACCATCACCGCGACGGTGGCAAAGCACTTGAGCCAATGCCCCATGGGGTCGCTCACCACCAAACGGCCAAAGCCATACAGGGTGTGTCCGGCATCGGCGTACAGCGCATGCAGCAAGGCCACACCGCCCAAGGACAACAAGGTCAAAACATAGGAGGCGGTGCGCTTGGGGCTTTTCACGAAGAGGTCGGCCAGCGCAATCACGCAGGCCATGACCAGCAAAACGATCTCCGGATAAACCGTCATCCAGCTGGAGTTGTCCATCATGTGTGTTCTTTCAAGTCGTCAATTCAGGCTGGGCGTTCAGTGTCCGCCGCTCAAGGCAGCTTGGACAGGGCCACATGTTTGAGCAGGTCCAGCACAGAGCTGTCCATCACATCGGTGAAGGGTTTGGGGTAAACGCCCATGTACAAAACGGCGGCGGCCAGCAGGGCCATCACCAAGAATTCACGCGCATTGATGTCGGTCAGCTGTTTGACGTCGTCATTGGCCACGGGCCCGAGGTACACGCGCTTGAACATCCATAGGGTGTAGGCGGCCCCAAAGATCAAGGCCGAGGCGGCCAACACACCCACCCAGAAGTTGAATTTCACAGCGCCCAAAATCACCATCCACTCGCCGACAAAACCGGCCGTGCCTGGCAAACCGCAATTGGCCATGGTAAAGAACAAGGCAAAGGCGGCAAATTTGGGCATGGTATTGACCACCCCGCCATAGCTGGCGATTTCTCGGGAATGCACCCGGTCATACAGCACGCCAATCGACAAGAACATGGCCGCCGACACAAAGCCGTGGGCAATCATTTGCACAATGCCTCCGGACACGCCCAATGGGTTGAAGATGAAAAAACCCAGGGTCACAAAGCCCATGTGCGCCACCGAAGAATAGGCGACCAATTTTTTCATGTCCTGCTGCACCATCGCCACCAGGCCCACATAGACCACCGCCACCAAGGACAAGACAATCATGAACATGCCCCACTCGCGCGAGGCGTCGGGCGCAATCGGCATGGAAAAGCGCAAGAAACCATAGGCGCCCAACTTCAACATGATGGCGGCCAAGACGGCCGAGCCCCCAGTGGGCGCTTCCACGTGCACATCGGGCAACCAAGTGTGCACCGGCCACATGGGCACCTTGACGGCAAAGGCGGCACAAAAGGCGAAGAACAACAGGGTCTGCACCGCGCCTGACAGAGGCAGCTTGTGCCAGGTCAGGATGTCAAAACTGCCTTGCGAAGCGGTGTACAAATAAATCAGCGCAATCAGCATCAGCAAGGAGCCGAGCAAGGTGTAGAGAAAGAATTTGAACGCGGCGTAAATCTTGTTGGGCCCACCCCAGATGCCAATGATCAGGTACATGGGGATCAAGGTGGCTTCAAAGAAGACGTAAAACAAGATGCCGTCCAAGGCGCTGAACACCCCGATCATCAAGCCCGACAAGATCAAGAAGGCGGCCATGTACTGGTTCACCTTGCGGGTGATGACCTCCCAGCCCGCAATCACCACGATGACGTTGATGAAGGCGGTCAACAACACCAGCCAAAGCGAAATGCCGTCAAGGCCCAGGTGGTAGTTCACATTGAAGCGCTCAATCCAAGACGCCTTTTCAACAAACTGCATGGCCGATGTGCCCAGCGCAAAGCGCGAGTACAAGGGCAAGGTCATCAAGAAACTGACGACAGAACCGACCAGGGCAAACCAGCGCACGGCGCGGGCCTGGAAGTCGCGACCAAAGGCCAGCAAGACGACACCGAATGCAATCGGTGTCCAGATGGCAAGGCTTAACAATCCCATTTTTGTGTCCTCAAAATTGTCAAGCAAGCCAGACGAAATACGTCATCAGCACGAACACACCCAAAATCATCACCAGGGCATAGTGGTACAAAAAGCCTGACTGGAACCAGCGCACCATGCCAGATACCAGGCCCACGAGTTTCCAAGAGCCATTGACGAAGAAGCCGTCGATGATGGCGCGGTCGCCCACCTTCCACAGGCCCATACCCAAAGCACGCGCGCCCTTGGCCAGGATGTTTTCATTGATCCAGTCCATGAAGTATTTGTTTTCCAGGACCACAATCAACGGACGCAACTGACGGGCAAAAAACGCAGGCACTTTCGGGTTGATCAGGTACATGTACCACGCCGTGACCACACCGGCCAAAGCCAGCCAGAACGGTGCCGTGCTCAGGCCATGCAGCGCCATCGCGACGGGGCCGTGGAACATCTCGCCCAGTTGCTTCATGGCGGGGTGTTTCACAGCGTCGATGAAAATCACATCTTTGAAGAAGTCGCCATACAGCATGGGTTGGATGGTCATGAACCCAATCACCACCGATGGAATGGCCAGCAAGATCAAGGGCACGGTCACCACCCAAGGCGACTCATGGGGCTTGGCGTGGCCATGGTCGTTGTGCCCGTGGTGGTCATCGTGGCCGTGGTGCGCATCCGGGTTTTGGTCGTAACGCTCTGGGCCGTGAAAGACCAGGAAATACATGCGGAACGAATAGAAGGCGGTGACAAACACCCCGGCCAAAACCGCGAAATTGGCAAAACCGGCGGCAGGCAGGTTGCTCAGGTGCACGGCTTCGATGATGCTGTCCTTGGAGTAAAAACCCGAGAACAAAGGCGTGCCAATCAAGGCCAATGAGCCCAACAGCGAAGTGATCCAGGTGATGGGCATGTACTTGCGCACGCCCCCCATCCAGCGGATGTCTTGGTTGTGGTGCATGCCCATGATGACCGAGCCAGCCCCCAAGAACAACAAGGCCTTGAAGAAGGCGTGGGTCATCAAGTGGAACACCGCCACCGAGTAAGCCGATGCGCCCAAAGCCACGGTCATGTAACCGAGCTGAGACAAGGTGGAATAGGCCACCACCCGCTTGATGTCGTTTTGGATGATGCCCAAAAAGCCCATGAACAAAGCCGTGACGGCCCCGATCACCATGATGAAATTCAAAGCCGCCTCAGACAACTCGAACAAGGGCGACATGCGCGCCACCATGAAGATGCCAGCGGTGACCATGGTGGCGGCATGGATCAAGGCAGAAATGGGCGTGGGGCCTTCCATCGAGTCGGGCAACCACACATGCAAAGGAAACTGGGCCGACTTGCCCATGGCCCCGATGAACAAGCAGATGCAGATCACCGTGATCAGCATGCCGTCCATGCCAAAGACATACCAAGGAAAGTCAATCGCGGCCAGTTCATTGGCTTTGGCAAACAACTCGGTGTAATTGAGCGTGCCGGTGTAAGCCACGATCAGGCCAATGCCCAAGATGAAGCCAAAGTCACCCACCCGGTTGACCAAGAAGGCCTTCATGTTGGCAAAAATGGCCGTGGGTTTGTTGTACCAAAAACCGATCAGCAAGTAAGACACCAGGCCCACCGCTTCCCAGCCGAAGAACAGTTGCAGCAAGTTGTTGCTCATGACCAGCATCAGCATGGAGAAGGTGAACAGCGAGATGTAGGCAAAAAAGCGGTTGTAGCCTTCGTCTTCTTCCATGTAGCCAATGGTGTAGATGTGCACCATCAAGGACACAAAGGTCACCACGCACATCATCATGGCGGTGATGCCATCGACCAAAAAGCCGACTTCCATTTTCAGCCCCCCCACCACCATCCAGGTGTAGAGGGTTTCATTGAAGCGGGCACCGTCGATCACGCTTTTGAGCGTCATGGCCGACAAGATGAAGGCCACCAGGACGCCCAGGATGGTCAGCGTATGCGACAAGCGCCGGCCAATCCAGTTGCCGCCAAATTGGGTGCCCAGCACACCGGCCAGCACCGATCCCAGCAAGGGGGCCAGAGGCACGGCCAAAAGCATGCTTGCGTTGAGGGTTTGACTCATGACAGATCTCTCGCCGGGCCGTCCCAAGGGAGGGCAAAGCCCCCTCGGGGGGCAGTGAATGCACAAAGTGATGAACGTGGGGACTTCATGAAGGTTTTAACCCCTGAGCGAATTGAGTTCGTCCACATTGATGTTGTTCTTGTTTCGGAACAGCAACACCAAGATGGCCAAGCCGATGGCAGATTCGGCAGCGGCAACGGTCAAGATGAAAAACACAAAGACTTGACCGTGCATGTCACCCAGGTAATGGGAGAAGGCCACAAAGTTCATGTTCACGGCCAGCAACATCAGTTCAATCGCCATGAGCAAAACAATCAGGTTTTTGCGGTTCAAAAAGATGCCAATCACGGACAGCGCGAACAGCATCGCACCGAGTGACAGAAAATGCCCAAGCGTCAACGTCATCATTTGCGGGTCTCCTCGGGCGCTGCAGGTTGGGGTTCAGGCGCAGGCTGGGTGACGGCCATTTTGACCAAGCGCATGCGGTCGGCGGCGCGCACCTTGACTTGAACAGACGCGTCAATCGCTTTGGAGTCCTTGCGCTCGCGCAAGGTCAGGGCAATCGCCGCAATCATGGCCACGAGCAAAATGCTGGCGGCGATCTGTATGGGCATCAGGTACTCGGTGTACAACAAAATGCCCAAGGCCTTGCTGTTGTCCACCGGCATGGCCCCGGCGGCCAAAACGGGCGCAGCGGACCAACGAAAACCCGACATCAGCACGGCGGCCATTTCCAACGCCACCACCGCACCCAAGGTGGCAGCAAGTGGAAAGTTGCGCCAAAACCCCTTGCGCATCGTGTCGATGTTGATGTCCAGCATCATCACCACGAACAAGAACAGCACCATCACCGCGCCCAGGTAAACCAGCACCAGCACAATGGCCAAGAACTCGGCATTGAGCAGCAACCAGATGGCCGAGGCTTGAGAAAAAGTCAGCATGAGGTAGAGCACCGCATGCACGGGGTTGCGTGCGGTCACCACCCGGAAGGCTGCAAACAGCAGCACCAACGAGAAAAGGTAAAAGAAACCGGTCTTGACGTCCATAGGTCTGTCTTTTTAAAGGTTCAGTTCTTGGCGGCGTTCAGCGGTAAGGCGCATCGGCGGCTCTGGCGGCGGCGATCTCTTTTTCGTAACGGTCGCCCACCGCCAGCAGCATGTCTTTGGTGAAGTACAGGTCGCCACGCTTTTCACCGTGGTATTCGAAAATGTGCGTCTCAACGATGGAGTCCACAGGGCAGCTTTCTTCGCAAAAACCGCAGAAGATGCACTTGGTCAAATCGATGTCGTAGCGGGTGGTGCGCCGCGACCCGTCCTCGCGTTGCCCGGCCTCGATGGTGATGGCCATCGCGGGGCAAACCGCTTCGCACAGTTTGCAGGCGATGCAGCGCTCTTCGCCGTTGTCATAACGGCGCAGCGCATGCAGGCCACGAAAACGCGGCGACTGAGGGGTTTTTTCTTCTGGAAACTGCACCGTCACCTTGCGGGCAAATGCGTAGCGTCCAGTCAGGGCCATGCCCTTGAGCAACTCCACAAGCATGAAGCTCTTGAGGAAGTCTTTGATGGAAAAGGAAGTAGCAGTCATTGTTGTCATGGTGGTTTACCGCTTACAGCCAAATGTTCCACGGCGAGAGCAACCACGCGCCGACGACCAACAGCCACACCAAGGTGACGGGAATGAAAACCTTCCAACCCAGACGCATGATCTGGTCGTAACGAAAGCGCGGAAAAGTGGCCCGAATCCAGATGAACATGGAGACCACCAAGAAGGTTTTGAGCCCCAACCAGATCCAGCCGGGGACCGCGTTGAACACGGCGTTGTCAATGGGTGACAACCAGCCACCCAAGAACATGATGACCGCCAAAATAGAGACCAACCACATGCTGGCGTACTCGGCCAAGAAGAAAATCGCAAAGCCCATGCCCGAGTATTCGACCATGTGACCGGCGACGATTTCGGCCTCACCTTCCACCACGTCAAACGGGTGGCGGTTGGTTTCGGCGACGCCCGAGATCAGGTAAACGATGAAGATGGGCAGCAAGGGCAACCAGTTCCAAGAGAACATGCCCACCCCCATGTCGGCGGCACTGCCCCGGCCTTGGGCCAGCACGATTTCGGTCAGGTTCATGCTGCCCGAGACCATCAGCACCACCAAGAAGCAAAAGCCCATGGCAATTTCGTAACTCACCATTTGGGCCGATGCCCGCAATGCCCCCAAAAAGGCGTATTTGGAGTTGGAGGCCCAGCCTGCAATGATCACGCCATAAACCTCGATCGAGGTGATGGCCATGACCAGCAGCAAACCGGCATTGATGTTGGTCAAGGCCTGCTCTGGCCCAAAAGGAATCGCCACCCATGCGGCCAAGGCCGGCATGATGGCCATGATGGGCCCCAGGCGAAACAGCCCAAGGCTGGCGGCACTGGGGTTGATCAGCTCTTTGGTCAACAGCTTGATGGCGTCGGCAATGGGCTGCAGCAAACCCATGGGGCCGACGCGGTTGGGGCCGTGACGCACCTGCATGAAGCCCAGCAATTTGCGCTCCCACAGGGTGAGGTAAGCCACAGCGCCCATCAAAGGCGCCAAGATGGCGACGATCTTGATCAAAATCCACAACACAGGCCAGACCAAGGTGGCCCACCAGGAGGCCGACACCAGATGCAGGCCGCCGTTGTAAAAAGCGTCAATCATGGGGCCACCTCCATGCGGGCGTCTGCAGTCAATTGCAGGGAAGCGGCGCGCCGCACAATGCCGTCCAACTGGTAAATCGAGGCCACCACCGGTGCAGCGCCTTGGCCAGACAAGTCGATGGCCGCGCCCGTGGCATTGGAGGCCAGCAAAGGCTTGGCCGTGGCCTGCGCCAAAACCTCTTGCGAGGTTTCAAAGGACACAGCCGGAATGTCCAACAAGTTGGCCAGCACGCGCAGCACTTTCCAGGCCGGACGGGTTTCAGCCAAGGGCTTGACCACCGCGTGAAAACTTTGTAAACGGCCTTCGGCATTGACAAAACTGCCCGAGGTTTCGGTAAAGGGGGCAATTGGCAACAACACATCGCTGAAGGCCATGTTGGCTTTGAACGGGCTGAGCGTGACGACCATCTCGGCTTGCGCCAAAGTATTGCCAGCGGCAACACCGGCGGCGCTGTCGAACTCGGGTTCGGTGTTCAGCAAGAGGGCCGCTTTCAGGCCACCGGCCAACATCTGGCCCGCGTTTTGGCCACCGGTTTGGGGTTGTGCCCCCACCCATTGCGCGCCCACGGTGTTGGCCGCTTCGGTGAGGTAACCCACGCTTGCGCCAGTGTGCTCGGCTATCCAGTTGGCCAAGGCCAACAGGCTTGACGCATTCGATGCGTGCGCTGCGGCATTACCGAGCAACACGGCTTTGCGCTCGCCGCCCAACAAAGACTTGGCCATGGTTTGGGCCTGAGCACTGGCCATGCCAGAACATGGCGCTGCAACACCCTTCTCAGCTGCAATGGCTGCTGCCACATCCGCCAAAGCTTGCGCCCAGCCCGATGCGTCGCAGACCACGGCCTGCGCCACAGGCATGGCCCAAGCGTCTGCATGGCTGAAACTGGCTTGATCGGTGATGAGATGAACGGCACCACCGTGGCGCACGGCATGGCGCACACGCAGGGCAAACAAGGGGTGGTCTTTGCGCAGGTTGGACCCCACGACCAAGACCCGTTGCAAACTGCTCAAAGAGGCAATCGATGTGCCCAAAGTGCGCACGCCTTCGGCAGCGCCAAACTCGGCGTTGCGCAAGCGGTGGTCGATGTTGTCGGAACCCAAACCACGCACCAAAGCGCCGGCGAGGTACAACTCTTCCAGCGTGCTGTGCGGGCTGACCAAGGCGCCAATGCTGTTGCCACCGTGGTCGCGTTGAATGCCACGCAAACCATTGGCCACGTACTCGAGGGCGGTTTGCCAATCAACGGTTTTCCACTCGCCACCCTGCTTGAGCATGGGATGTGTCAAGCGCTCAGAGCCGTTCAAGGCTTCATAAGAAAAACGCTCGCGGTCGGCGATCCAGCACTCGTTGACCTCTTCGTTTTCCAAAGGCACAACCCGCATGACCTGGTTGTTTTTGACCTGCACCACCAGATTGGCCCCCGATGAATCGTGCGCAGCCACCGACTTGCGGCGCGACAACTCCCAGGTGCGGGCGTGGTAGCGAAAAGGCTTGCTGGTCAAGGCACCCACAGGGCAGATGTCGATCATGTTGCCCGACAACTCTGAGTCAATGGTCTGGCCCAAGAAGGTCTCGATCTCGGCGTGCTCACCGCGGTGGGACATGCCCAACTCCATGGCACCGGCCACCTCTTGGCCAAAGCGCACGCAGCGGGTGCAGTGGATGCAGCGGCTCATCTCTTCCATGGAGATCAGCGGGCCGACTTCCTTGTGGAAAACCACGCGTTTTTCTTCTTCGTAACGCGATGTGCTGCCACCGTAACCCACGGCCAAGTCTTGCAACTGGCATTCACCGCCTTGGTCGCAAATCGGGCAATCGAGCGGGTGGTTGATCAGCAAAAACTCCATGACCGACTTTTGGGCCGCAATGGCCTTTTCGCTCTTGGTGCGCACGACCATGCCTTGCGTGACCGGCGTGGCGCAAGCGGGCATGGGCTTGGGGGCTTTTTCCACCTCGACCAGGCACATGCGGCACTTGGCCGCGATGGAGAGTTTCTTGTGGTAACAGAAATGGGGAATGTAGGTGCCCGCTTTTTCAGCGGCATGCATGACCATGCTGCCTTCGGCCACTTCCACTTTCTGACCGTCGAGTTCGATTTCAACCATGGGTCTTCACCGTTGTTGCATCGGCACCGACCATGGAGGTCTTGTGCTCGATGAGGTGTACAAATTCGTGACGGAAATGCTTGAGCATGCCGCGCACCGGCATGGCCGCTGCATCACCGAGGGCGCAAATCGTGCGGCCCATGATGTTGCCCGCCACGCTGTCGAGCATGGCGATGTCGCTGGCACGGCCTTGGCCTTTTTCAATGCGGTCCACCATGCGCCACAACCAGCCTGTGCCTTCACGGCAAGGCGTGCATTGGCCGCAAGACTCGTGCGAGTAAAAGTAAGACAAGCGGGCCAAGGCCTTGACCATGCAGCGCGTCTCGTCCATGACAATCACCGCGCCCGAACCCAACATCGAGCCGCCTTCTTTGGCGATGCTGTCGTAGTCCATGGTGAGCTTCATCATCAACTCGGCAGGAACAACTGGGGAGGAAGAACCGCCAGGGATGACCGCTTTGAGTTGGCGGCCACCACGCATGCCACCGGCCAACTCCAAGAGCTTGGCAAACGGGGTGCCCATGGGCACTTCGTAGTTGCCGGGGTGCTCCACATCGCCGCTGACCGAAAAAATCTTGGTGCCCCCGTTGTTGGGTTTTCCGCACGCCAAATAAGCCTGACCGCCGTTGCGGATGATCCAGGGCACAGCCGCGAAGGTTTCGGTGTTGTTGATGGTGGTGGGCTTGCCATAAAGGCCAAAGCTGGCCGGAAACGGTGGCTTGAAACGGGGTTGGCCTTTTTTGCCCTCCAACGATTCGAGCAAGGCGGTTTCTTCACCACAAATGTAGGCGCCAAAACCGTGCGTGGCATGCAGCTGAAAGCTGAAAGCCGAGCCCATGATGTTGTTGCCCAAGAAACCTGCGGCACGGGCCTCTTCCAAAGCCGCCTCGAAGCGCTCGTAGGTGTGAAAAATTTCGCCGTGGATGTAGTTGTATCCCACGCTGATGCCCATGGCATAGGCCGCTATCGCCATGCCTTCGATCACCGCGTGCGGGTTGAATTCCATGATGTCGCGGTCTTTGCAAGTGCCCGGCTCGCCTTCGTCCGAGTTGCAGACCAGGTACTTTTGACCGGGGAATTGCCTGGGCATGAAGCTCCACTTCAGGCCCGTAGGAAAACCCGCGCCGCCGCGACCGCGCAGGCCAGATTCTTTGACGGTGGCAATCACCTGGTCTTGCGTCATACCCGCAAATCCGGTTTCGGGGTTGGGCTTAGCGCCGTCTTGGCCCAAAATTTTGCGCAAGGCGGCATAGCCCCCGCGCGCTTGGTAATCTTGGATGCCCCAATTGCTGCCATTCAAATCGGCATAAATTTGCGGGTTGATGTGGCGGTCGTGGAAGCAACTTTCCACGCCTGTGGCTTGGAATTGACTCAGAATTTGTTCGACTTTCATCAGACGGCCTCGGCTTTCTTCAGGCTGTCGACCAGTTGGTCTAGCTTTTCATGGCTCATGAAGCTGCACATGTGGCGGTCGTTCACCAAGAGCACCGGTGCGTCGGCGCAAGCACCCTGGCATTCGCTGGGCTGCAAAGTAAAGAGGCCATCGGCCGTGGTCTCACCCACGTGCACACCCAGTTTGCGTTCCAGATGTTCGAGGGCCAGTTGGCCACCGCGCAACTGGCAAGGCAGGTTGGTGCACACATTCAGTTTGAACTTGCCCACCGGCCTTTGGTTGTACATGTTGTAGAAGGTGGTGACTTCGTGCACCGCCATCGTCGGCATGCCCAGGTATTGCGCGACCACCGCTTCGCTGTCGGGGCTGACCCAGCCCTGCTCTTGCTGAACAATGGCCAAGCAAGCCATCACGGCCGACTGCTTTTGGTCTGCAGGAAATTTGTCGACTTCACGCGCAAAGCGTGCTTTGGTTGACTCCGAAATCATCGGTCAATCTCTCCAAAAACAATGTCCATGGTCCCGATGATGGCGACCGCGTCGGCCAGCATATGGCCTCTGGCCATTTCATCGAGGGTGGCCAAATGGGCAAAGCCCGGGGCGCGAATTTTCAGGCGGTAGGGCTTGTTGGCACCATCGCTGATCATGTAAATGCCGAACTCGCCTTTGGGGTGTTCGACCGCGGCGTAGGCCTCGCCTTCGGGCACATGAAAGCCTTCGGTGAAGAGCTTAAAATGGTGGATCAAGTCTTCCATGTTGGACTTCATGCCTTCACGCGCAGGCGGCGCAATTTTGTGGTTGTCGGTGATGACCGGGCCGGGGTTGGCACGCAACCATTGGACGCACTGCTGGATGATGCGGTTCGATTCGCGCATTTCCTGCACACGCACCAGGTAACGGTCGTAGCTGTCTCCGGTCTTGCCCACGGGCACGCCGAAATCCATGTGGGCGTAAACGTCATAAGGCTGGGTCTTGCGCAGGTCCCAGGCAATGCCAGAGCCGCGCAACATGGGGCCGGTCATGCCCAAATTCAAAGCCCGCTCAGGCGGCACCACACCCACACCCACGGTGCGCTGCTTCCAGATGCGGTTGTCGGTGAGCAAGGTTTCGTACTCGTCCACACACTTGGGAAACCGTTGGGTGAAGTCGTCAATGAAATCCAGCAAGGAGCCCTGGCGGTTGGTGTTCAGTCGCTCGATCGCCTTGGCGTTTTTGACCTTGCTGACCTTGTACTGCGGCATGCTGCCAGGCAGGTCGCGGTACACGCCGCCTGGACGGAAGTAGGCCGCGTGCATGCGGGCACCCGAGACGGCCTCGTACATGTCAAACAGGTCTTCGCGCTCGCGGAAGGTGTAGATCAAAATGGTGGAGCTGCCGCAGTCGTTGCCGTGCGAGCCCAGCCACATCAGGTGGTTCAAAATGCGTGTGATTTCCGAGAACATGACTCGGATGTATTGGGCACGCACGGGCACTTCCAGACCCAACATTTTTTCGATGGCCAAGCAGTATGCATGCTCGTTGCACATCATCGACACGTAATCCACACGGTCCATGTAAGGCAAGGACTGGATGTAGGTTTTGGTCTCGGCCAGCTTTTCGGTGGCACGGTGCAACAGGCCAATGTGCGGGTCGGCGCGCTGCACGACTTCGCCATCGAGCTCCAGCACCAGGCGCAGCACACCGTGCGCAGCCGGGTGCTGGGGGCCGAAGTTCAGTGTGTAGTTCTTGATTTCGGCCATGTCAGTTCAGGCCTCCGTAGTTGTCTTCGCGAATGATGCGCGGCGTGATTTCACGCGGCTCAATGCTGACGGGCTCGTAAATCACCCGTTTGCGCTCGGCGTCGTAACGCATTTCGACGTGGCCCGAAATGGGGAAATCTTTGCGGAAGGGGTGGCCAATGAAACCGTAGTCGGTCAAGATGCGGCGCAGGTCGTTGTGGCCTTCAAACACGATGCCAAACAAGTCAAAAGCTTCGCGCTCGTACCAATTGGCGGAATTCCAAATCGCATTGACCGAATCCACCAAGGGCAAGTCGTCTTCAGGGCACAGCACTTTGACACGCAAACGCTGGTTCAGGCTGACCGACAACAGGTGAACCGTGACGCCAAAACGCGGCCCCTCAGTGCCCACTTCGCGGTATGTGGAATAGTCCACGCCGGCCAAATCGATCAACTGCTCAAATTGGCAACCCGGCGCATCGCGCAAGCTTTGCATCACGCCCAAGTAGTGGGCGGCGCTGACATGCACACACACCTCACCCAAAGCGATGGCAATCTGGTGTACCCGCTCACCCAAAGCCGCAGCCAAGGTGTCTTTCAAGGTTTCGGGGTGAATGGCGAAATCGGTCATCGGCGTCTTTCGCTCAAGCGCGGGCAATGGTGTGCGTGCGGCGGATTTTTTGCTGCAGTTGGATGATGCCGTAGATCAAGGCCTCGGCCGTGGGTGGGCAGCCCGGCACATACACATCCACAGGCACGATGCGGTCGCATCCGCGCACCACCGAATAGCTGTAGTGGTAGTAGCCACCGCCATTGGCACAAGACCCCATGGAAATCACCCAACGCGGCTCGGACATCTGGTCGTACACCTTGCGCAAGGCAGGCGCCATCTTGTTGCACAG